>BPTO01000163.1 GCA_023705985.1 Candidatus Heimdallarchaeota archaeon
TTTGACGACTTCTGGATATTTCGAAAGGATTCCCAGTACGAAGGTTGCATGTTTTTCTGACATTCCAAAAGTTAATGTTTCAAGGACTCCATCACTTCCTGTTGAAACAAGACAAACACCAGTTTTTTGGGATAATCCTTTATTGACAGATGAAAGAAGTTTTTGCATTGCTTGTTTTTTTGTCTCCTCTAAAAGTTGTTTTGTTAATTCAACTTTGGGATCTTCTACTTTTTCTTCTGTTTTATCAGTTTTAAATCCTATAAACTCTAGCAAACCTTCAACATTACCAACTTGTTCTTGTGATGGAACTTCTGCTGGTGAAGGTTTTGTAGTTACGGGACTTGGTTGAGTTTGTGTAGCACTTGGGCTTATAGGAGGTGCTTGGGAAACAGGTGTTTCTTCTTGAACCTTCTGGGTTACTGCTGTAGGTGAGGGTGAGGGTGAAGGTGCAGTTCTTGGTCTTCCAAAGCTGTCTCGTTCAATATCTTTATCTACCACAAAAGTTATCTTTTTACTTGGATAAAATTCAAATTTCATCTGATTTGATGCCCTTTCAGCTATCAAATTTCCTAATTTCTTCACTAAAGCAGTTTGAGATGCTGGTTCCATCTTCTCAATAGCGCCGTAATCTTTGAGCTGTTCTTTCATTTTATTTTTTACGATATTGATAATTTCATTTGCAATATTTTCATCAATATCAGGCTTGAACATACAGCTTAAAATAATGTTAAAGAAGAGTTTGTAATCTACTCTGAAAATGTCATTTATTAAAGTAAGTGATCCCGATTGCTGGAGTTCTTGTCTAGTTTTTGCACTTGTGTCAATCAAATGATAAATAGTCGAGAAATCAGACTTCGTATTTACTATTTTATCATATATTAATTCTTCATTTAATGTAAATAAACAAAATCCTACAAACTTATCCCAGGGTAAATCAAACTGACTCAAATTTACCAACTCAAATTAGATGGAATCATTATGATTCTGAACGTTTCTTATACTGATATTTGCTAACTAATGACGTAATTTTTTTGCTTAGTTGACTTTCTGTTAGATTCTATAAGAACTTAAATGTAATTTAAATGTTTGTTACAATTTCAATGTAATTTTTATTTCTTTTTCTTTTTTTTCTTCTTAGTAGCTTTTCCTCTTATTTTATCCCATTTTCTCCATTTTTTCACGTTTTTAGAGGATTCTTTTCCAAATATAACAGCAGAATAAGTTTTTCCTTCAGTTTTCCCCATATCTCTTACTACCATTTCCTCATCTTGCTCTCTTTGTTTGGTTTCTGAAAGCATTTGTTGAATTATTTGATCTCTTTTTTGCTGTTTAAGCTCTTCTTCACTTAATGTTATAACAGTAGTTTCTTCCGCTACTACTGTTTCTTCCACAGCTACTGTTTCTTCCACAGCTACTGTTTCTTCCATGAAAACTATATCATGGATATCTTCAGGAACATTTTCAGGGAGAAGTTTAACTTCCTCATCCAAAACAGGAGATGGTACGATGGTCTTCGATAAATCATCTGTT
Source organism: Candidatus Heimdallarchaeota archaeon (assembly GCA_023705985.1). Taxonomy (GTDB): domain Archaea; phylum Asgardarchaeota; class Heimdallarchaeia; order Heimdallarchaeales; family Heimdallarchaeaceae; genus 18H4-34. The sequence continues at coordinate 1,531 of BPTO01000163.1, forward strand.
TCAAGTAGTTCTATTTGTTCTTGAATTTGATATGTTGTTTCTTCCACTGCTACTGTTTCTTCCACAGCTACCGTTTCTTCCACTGCTACTGTTTCTTCTACTGCTACCGTTTCTTCCATTTTCTCTTCTAGTTCTACAATTTTATCTACTTCTTGAATCTCTCTCTTTTCTTCAAGTTGAATCTCAGTTTCAACACTAATGAGGTCCGTTTCTATTTCATCCTGTATTTCTATATCTGACACTATTTCCTCAGTAACTTCAGAAAGTTCAGCAGATATATCTTTACTTTCGGTTACAGTAATTATATCTTGTTCTTCTTCTGGTTTAGGTATTTGCATGGGTATTGGAACTTCAATAGGAAGTGGGATTTTTTCCTTTTCAATAATATCTCCTATTATATCCTCTTCAATTTTTACTTCTGCTTCTTTCCTTTCTTCGCCAGATACTGCTTTTGCGAGACCAACGGTTACTTCTTTTAGTTCTTTAGTTCTTTTTTTACGTTCCTCTTCTGATTTTTCAGGTGGTCTTTTAGGTGCAGTTTCAACAGTGATTTCTCCATCTACCTCCATTTCTAAAACTGGACCAATAGTGACAACTTTGTTTATATAGTAGGCTAATTGTTTAATGTCCTCTTCAGACCATTCAATATCAATATCTTGATTAGGAACATTGGAATCTTCTTCTGTCATAAAGTTACCACTTGTTGAGGATGCTTTGAGAATCTCTGTTTGTATTTAATTTTATTTCTTATTAAGTTTTCTTAGTCTATCAAATTCCTATATCTTGTATTCAATGCTTTTGATAGACATGATTAATATTTTATATTTTCTTCTACTATTCTTAAAGACTCTGTATTGTTAATAAAAGATATCTAAATAACCATATGAAAGTGGAAAAAGTATTTTCTAAGCATGATTTTCAAAAAAGTAAGGAAAAAAATCTTAAATAATAACGAGATATCATATCAAATGAGTGCAGACCTTTCAATATGTAATCAAAATCTTTATGCCATTCATATTATTGAGGAAGGCATTAGTCTACATAGTGAAAAATTTTCAGACTTTCTAGATATAGATGAGTATTTAGTTTTGGGTTTCCTATCTGCACTTTGTAGTTATACGTTCTCAATAGGAGAAGAAGTAATAAACGAAATTGATTTTGGTACATGTAAATTTCTTTTTCAATCACTTCACGATAATAGGTTACTAGTTTTAATAGCAAAAGAAACACTGACAAAGGAACAAGAAAAACTTCTGAAGGAAAATCTCAAAATACGTTATAGTGTGTTTGCTACTGACACAGATATTACAAATATAAAATCACTTTTAGGTAAAGTAGAAACAGTTCTCCCTATAGAACTAATCGCAGAAATAAGAAAAAAGAAAGAAAAAAATATAACACAAGTTAAAAAAGATGAAACTTCTATAATATCACTACCAACAACTGCTCCAATACCTGATATAAAAACAGAAACATTTTATTTTGATGGTTTGATGAATGAAGAAATCATTTCGATCGAAAAAACAGACATAATAAAGCGAACTTTAAGCAACTTCTTCTTAGGGTATAAGAGTCTAGTTGCAAGCCTTTTTGTCATATTGATTGAAGATAAAATTGTTTCATTTTCTTTTGGTAGAAGAAAGATGGATGATGTTTATCCGTTAATTCAATTTATCTTGAATAATCCTATAATTACAAGTGAAAATGGAAAAACGATTGAAAGCGAACCAAAAGAATTTGATGTAGAAGGAGAAAAAATCTGGATTGTACCAAAAATTTCAGAAAAACATGGAATTAGATCTGTATTATTTGGTAATTCAGAAGACGAATTAAGATCTATGATTCCTCATGTTTCAAGAATATTGTTCTTTGTTAAAAAGCAACTAGAATAAGAAACCATTAATCAAAAATTGGAAAAATTAGTTAATGATAAAATTGATATACTATTATTTTTATTACTTATAAAAGCAAAGCCGATATACTTTGTAAATAGTGATTATCATGAGCGTATCTGGAAAACAAATTGAGGAAGTTCTTCAGAAATTTGAAGAAAATACCGAAGGGATATTAGGATGTTCTATTATATTGGCTAAGGAAGCTCTTATTTTAGCAGAATCTTCACAGAAGTTTGAGCGTCTTGTTATACAATGGTTAAGTGAAAAAGTACTTTCACTAGCCAAAGAATCGCTTCAACAGTTAATGAAAGAACATACGTTAATGAGTGTAACAATTGAGGAAAAGGAGATTTTAATTTTTCTCAGACCAGTTGCTGAAGATTTCTATGTCGTGATTATAGCAAATAAAGAAGAAAATAGAGGTCTGCTAGAGCATAACATTAAACAATTACTTAAAGAATTAGCTCCAATGCTGAGTTTAATACAGTAATAAACGAAGGATTTGAAGAGATTTGGATGTTACATCTCTAAAAATATTGTCAAAAATGGCTCAAAACGAAACAGGGACAAATGCAAGATTTAGATTCGTCCACCCAGAAACTAAAGAAGTTATTTGTTCATCTACAAATTTAGAAGAACTATACAGTTGTATTCAGAAAATAGATCAAGAGATTATCCAACAACACGTTTGTACTAGTGAAGAATCAGAGAACGTTTCAGATGCTAAAGACTTAGCATTTTATATTCACTATGTTTTTGGAGATGTAGAGATGTCAATGAAAATATATATAGCAGCAGAAAGATTTAACGATAATTCTGCGAAATTAAAACTTGAATTAGTTAATATAATGTTTACTAGATTACTTAATTTCAGTGAAATATCTCTAATTCCAGACTAATCTATTACCACAATTTTTTTTTACTACATATTTTGTAGAAGCATATCTCCTCGAAAGGTGTATTGATCTTGAAAGCTAAATGTCCAACGTGTAAAGGTACTGGTAAAATAGTTAAAGACAAAATGACTTGTTCTGCTTGTCTAGGTATTGGAAAAACTTCTTTTTCTTTGGGAAGTGCAAGAAAAGAAGGTGATGTTTGTGATACATGCAAAGGGAAAGGAAAAGTTGTAACACATGAAAAATGTCCAACATGTGAAGGAAACAAAGTTGTTCATTACTGTTCTCAATGTAAAAAACTTATGAAAACTAGTAAACCTTCAGGGCTGTGCCAAAAATGCTCTTCTCTGACAAAACCTCTTGTTTATTTGCTTAAACCACCAATCGATATTCAATTAGTACGAAAAGGAATGTTACTTCTTTCTAGAGTTGATAGTGTTAAAAGGGTAGGTGTGTTTGTAAAAATAACAAAAGGAATCAATGTCCTGATTCGACCTCAAGATCAAACTCGTGATTATGCATGGGATATTGGTGAAGAAATTATTGTAGAAATTCAATCCATAAGCGAAAAAGGAAAATTCTATGGTATTCCTAAGGCATTAAAAGACTATGCTGTTGAATCCTTAAGGAGTAAAGTTAGAGATCTTCAAATTCTAGATATCACTCCAGAGAAAGAAGGTTCATTCATATCATTCAAAGCAAAAATTGTTTCTGTTCTACAAACCTCAGGACCTACACGTTTTACATTTGTTGATACTAGTGGTTCTATAAATGGTGCAGCATTTACCAAAGCTGGAGAAAGAGCTTTTCCTGATATAGAAGAAGATATGATTGTTCAAGTATTTGGTGAAATATCAAAGTTTAAAGATTCAATGCAAATTGAAATTAAGGATTTAGAAGAGTTAAACATTAAGGAAGCACAAGAATTTCTAAAGGCGATTGAAAAAGCAATTGATGAGAAATCTCAACCAGCGATAATTGATTTCTTAGTGAAAAGTCCATTACTTGCGAAACTTAAGCCAGGTCTCGAAAAAGCTGCAAAGCGAATTAGAAAAGCTATCTTTACAGGACAACGAATCTACATTAGACATCATGCTGATGCTGACGGAGTTGTCTCAGGATTTTCAATTCAATATGCTATAGTTAAACTGATGGAAAGCGAAGGATACGATGCTGATACAATACGAATCAGAGTTAAAAGATCCCCAAACAAACCTCCCTTTTATGACACGATTGATGTTACACGAGATCTTGATTTTGCTCTAAGTGATCAAAAGCGTTTTGGTGATAAATTACCTTTGTTTGTCTGCTTAGATTTTGGTTCCTCAACTGAATCTCTCTTTGCTTATCTTCAAATAAAATCTTTAGATCAAGAAATCATCGTCATAGATCACCATTTCCCTGATGAAAAAATCAAAGAAATTGTAGATATTCACGTAAATCCGTATTTTGTAGGTGGGGGATATGAACTCTCTGCGGGTATGTTAGCCTACGAATTAGCTCGATTAATTAACCCGGCTATAACTGACAATCTTAAACATTTACCAGCTATAGCTGGTCTGATGGACAGAGTCGAAGGTGAAGAAATTGAGGAATATATCGAGATTGCTAAGGTAAAAGGTTATGATATTGATCAACTAAAAAAAATAGGATTAGCTGTAGATTTTGAACTCTATCAACTGCGTTTCTCAGAAGGAAATCAGCTGATTCATATTCTTTTAGATGTGGATGTGGATAAAAACTGGCATCAGAAGATGTCTGATTTGCTTAGTGACGAAGCTACTAAACTGATGAAAACATCAGTTGATAATATATTACTTCATTCGCGCTCAAAAGAATTGGAGAATGGGTTGATATTAGTATCAGTTGATGTAGAACTCTATACTCATCGCTTTACATTCCCCAATCCAGGAAAAATAACTGGGCAAGTATTTGACCATTTCTGCAATAGAAATGAAGGAAAAGCAATAATTACATTCGGAGAAGGACCTGATTTTCTGATACTGAGATCAAAAGGTGTAAAGATAAACATTCCTGAAGCAATACAATATTTACAGAAAAAGATTCCTGAAGCTGGAATTCAGGGTGGAGGACACGAAGTAGTTGGATCCTTCAAGTTCTATGAAGGTAAGAGGAAAAATGTAAAGAAAGAGTTTATTGCTTATCTTTCCAAGTTAACATTGATTGAGGAAACATCTTAGTCCTGTTCTTCCTCTTTCTAATCATCTTTTTTTCCGTCTAAAGACTCGAGTAATATTCTTTTTTGTTGAGGAATAGGCTCCAGTTATAGCACCAGTTACCTTTTTTGTTGGAGAAACAAAAACTTTTCTAGCAGCTGATTTAGCTCCTATTTTTATTCCTTCTTTTAGTGCCATCTTTGCATAATCCTTCCAAGATTCTTCTCCGCTCTTGATTCGTTCAATGCGTTCAACTAATTCCTCAAAAGGTGGTAGGAATTCGAATCGATAAAGTTCTGGAGATGAATACCCTCTAAAACCATAAGACCATCGATAGCTTAAAAGGAAGTAAATTATCAAGAATGCTATAAGTATTAAAGCAAATTTATCCTTCAATCCCGCGAGTTCTGTTTTATTCATAAAGAAGACTCCGCTAAAAAGATCTTCTTCTGATAGAAATTGTAAATAAGTTACATGATAACCTAGAACTAAACCCATTATACTCATCAGAACTCCTAGAGGTCCTAATTTAAAAGGAATTTTAAGTAAGGACCATTTTTCTAATACTTCTTCCTCTTCTTTCTCCCTTTTTTTCTTCTTATCTGTATCTTCTATAATACTTTCTTCAAATTCTTCTGCAACTTGTTTTTCTATTTTCTTAACCTTCTTACCGTAATTGGACATAGTATAAAAAATAAAGAAAAGTGTTATCAACATACTACCAACATTATCGCTAGCAGCTTCTCCACGGTATGTATAGATTGTTAATTTCCATAGAGTAAATGAAGAAAAAACATAGAAAAATGCTAAGATTGTATAGAAAACATCATCTTTCTTTCCTAGCTTGAAAATAACAACATTGATGATTGCTACTGCAATTATTACCGTTATTGCAACGATAATAAGTGAAATTTGTATAGTGTTAATTACTGCCGAATAGATTAAGTATCCTGCACATGCTACATTAACCAAACTGAGAACAAAAACAACTCCACTAAAGAGAATAGATCCTTCATCAGCTGATTTCCCTAAAAACATTACACTGCCTAGAACCTTATTACCAAAGAAATTACGGGATAAGGCAAATGTAAGAAACACAGAAACAATAATCCAGCCTATGTAACATAGTGCTGCTACATAAGGAGAAATATCGGGAATTAAGTAAATTAAAACAGCTCCTCCTCCTATTGTTAGTATTAGTGGAATAATCCAATATTTTAATGCATATCGGGAAAAGAACATTCCAAAAATCAGATAAGAAATTGCAGCAGACAATTCTATAGCTATCAAAATATCTACAACTTGCCCTAAAGTTTGCTTGATTGCGGGATCAGAAATGCTTTTTTGAATTAAATAAAATACAGTTGAGTTAATAGTTATAAGGATAAATGCTAGAGTGTATAAGATATATTTCTTGCTAAATAATACGCGAAGACCTGATGTAAAAATTGTTTTTATGTAACGATATAGCGCCTTTTCTACGTACGACATAGACTAAATATCGCATAGTTATGTAAAAATCTTTCTACAATTTTACTATAAGATATTATTAAATATGAGCCAATTACTATAAATTTCATTCTGAAGTTTAGTAATATTAATGAAACTGTTT
>BPTO01000164.1 GCA_023705985.1 Candidatus Heimdallarchaeota archaeon
ATTTAGTTAAAATCTACAAAACTGGTAAGGTTAAGGCTATAGATGGACTAGATTTTAAAATCAAAAAAGGTGAAATTTATGCACTTATTGGTGCAAATGGTTCAGGTAAAACAACCCTTCTCAATATGATTATTGGCGCTCTCTATCCCACTTCTGGTGAAATTAACGTTTTTGGTTATTCTATTCCTAAATATCGTCGAACTACCTCTAATTATATTGGTGTTGCTCCTCAAGAATATTCTCTTTATAGTGATTTAACTTTACGCGAAAATGTTCGCTTCTTCTCTCGTCTTTATCGTATGAAGAAACCTGAATTTGAAGAACGCTTCGCTGAATTGCTCAAGATATTGAATCTTGAAGATAAAAGGAAAACTCTAGTTAAAAATCTTTCAGGTGGGATGAAAAGACGTACAAGTATTGCTTGCGCGCTTATACACTCTCCTAAACTCTTGTTCTTTGATGAAGCTACTGTTGGTGTTGATCCTGTTCTTCGAACATTCTTTTGGGAATATTTCAATTCTCTTAAAGAAAAAGGCATAACCCTAGTCCTAACTTCTCACGTTATGGACGAAGCTGAAAGAGCTGATCGAATCGGTCTTATGAGGGCTGGAAAGCTTATTGAAGAAGGTCCACCACATGAGCTAAAAGAAAAGTATAATGTTGAATCCATCGAGGAAATATTTCTTCTATTAAGTAATGGGGTGATTGTCGATGCATAATAGTAAAAAGCCGAAAAATAATGTTGAAAAAATAAGTCGTTTTTCTATTCGAAGGTCATTATCCGTTGCTTTACGTGTATTGAACATGTTCAGACGAGATAGAAGGACTATGGGTATGATGTTGGTTATTCCTGCTGTTATTATGGTAATTTTCGGTCTAACCTTAAGTGGAGAAATTGTTAATCTTCCAATTGTTCTAGATAACCAAGATGTTGGATTTTCAGTTGAAATTCCCTTAATTGGAAACTTCACACTCGATGCAGGACAGAATATTACTGATGCTCTAGTCAGCGATGAAAGAGTTGAATTGACTTATGGTATTTATGAGGAGAATGTAATAAATGTTGAAAATGGTAAATATTTTGCTGTTGTCCATATTCCAGAGAATTTCTCATATTCTATTTTCAATATAACTCAGGGAATAACTACTCAAGTTACAATTAAACTGTATTTAGATGCTACAAAGCCACCTATTCGGGCAAGTATTGTAGGTGCTATACATGATTCTTTGAGCCAAATAATTGGTGATGTTGGAATAGAATTAGAGCAAATTTTAGCTTTTGATGGAGCACAATTCACAGGATATGATGTGGGTATTCCTGCTGTAATGGGCTTTGTTATAACCTTTCTGCTAGTTCTAATTGGTACACTTACAGTGACTCGAGAAAGGATAATGGGGACAGAAGATAGACTTTACTCCACACCGTTATCTACAGCTGAAAGATTAACAGGTTATGTTATATCACTTTTAGCTATAGCTGCTTCAATGATTGCTGTAATTTTACTTGTAGGAGTAGTAGCTTTTGGAGCGACAGTACGTGGAAATTTCTTTATGCTAATTTTGGTAGCTTTTCTTTTTGGATTAGCTCATGTTTTTCTAGCAGTTTTTCTTTCAAATTTCGCTGAAAATGAACTCCAAGCTATACAATTCGCTCCTCTAACTGCATTACCTAGTATGGCTCTTAGTGGAATGCTTGTTCCAATTAATAGTCTGCCTGTGTGGCTACAACCTATCTCCAAAATCGTTCCGCTAACCTATGGAATCAATCTATTTGAAGGAGTAATGTTAAAAGGTTGGGGTTTCAAAGAACTCTGGGTAGACTTCTTAGTAGTGGCAGGTATGGCTTTACTATTCTTCATTCTTGCTATACTAACAGTAAGAAATAGGATGAAAGACTAGAGGTGAAAAGATGGTAAACACCTCTTCTCATTCATATTCTAAGGAAAATGCTATTAATGCGCTTATCGCTCTTAATCTACCTAAATGGGAAGCTAAAACCTATGTAGCTCTCTACGGTTCTGATACTTCTTTAGCCTCAGATATAGCTAGAGTTGCAAATATAGCCCAACCCAAAATTTATGGATATCTCAATAGTTTGGTAGAAAAGACATTTGTAACAAGACAAATCAAGGAAGGATCACCTGACACTTTTACTGCAGTACCCTATGATATCGTATTGGATTCACTTAAATCTCAAGTTCTTATGAAAGCAGATTCAGCAGCAAAATATTTTGAAGAAACTAAAAGATTTCAACGAACAAGAAATGTTGAGGATTTATTCTCATATTTTGAAGGTGAAAAAGCTGTTTATGCGGGATTGAAGGGTGTAATTGAGAATATTCAAAAGAATGTTATAATTCTTCTACTCAATCCTGCTGAAGAAGCGATGATAATGGGGCTTTTGGAAGATAGAAAAAAAACTTCTACAAACTTAGTAATTTATCAGCTTGCAGCAAATGGTAAGGTAAAGAAAATTCCTCCCATCAAGAAATTGCTTAATACTGAAGGATTCAAAGAATTATTAGTTAAACGACCAAGTATGTTTTTTACTGATGTTGATCTAACTGAAGCAACTGGAAGTTCACTTAACATTTCTTTCCCATCCCTTGAAGATTTCCCTCCTGCTTTAATTAATATAAAACACCCGATTGCTCTTCACTTCCAAATTCAACTTTATAATAGTATTTATGCGAGTTTACACAGTTTAGGCTTAGAATTGGTGGAGAAATAGTTTTATCTAGAAAAAATCTCAAATATGAAGGTGTATTCAAGAATTTTCCGTCTTCCTTTCTCTTATTCGAAAAAACTATCTATAATCAAAGAGTGATATATATTGAAAAGTTTCTATAGTTATTAAAGGAAATTTATAAATAATTTTATATATCATTTTTCTATTGGTCAACCAATTAAATTCGTTGAAGATGACCAAATGCAAGAAGAAACGATATGTTTTTACTGTGGATACGTCACTAATAGACATCTAATACATACTATAAACGGGAAATGCTACTGTGTAGCTCACTACCTAGTTCATTATATTAATTCTGACCTCGATACAGCAATGAAAGAAGATATATCGGTGTAAGAATCAAGAATTCTAAATCCATACGTTATTAATATCCCCCATAATGATACAGTACTTGTTAATAACGTAATATAAATCTAGAATTCAACAATAAATTTCTCCTTTTTTTATTTTTTTATTTGTATAACGTCTAATTATGGAATTTAAAGTTCAATCAAGAGATCGCTCTTAATCAACCTCATTGGGAAGCAAAAACCTATGTACTGAAGAAGAAAGGAAGAAACTAGGAATTGTATGACTAAATAGACGAATTTGTTTAATAATCTAGATCCTATTATGAATATTACCTGTTCATGATTAACAAAAAGTTTTAAGACAAATAATCTTGCTCAAAAGCATTTAAAGAGAACTTAAATATTACATACAGTCAGCTTTACTACTATTCTTGGTGATCAATAACCTAACTAATATTTTTTCAATTTCTCTTTCTATTTCTTCAGTTATTGCTATTTCTTTAATATATTTCCATTCTTTGTAGATGTTGGGAGGGTACATTTTGAGCATTTTTATCTATGTTAACTAAGACATCAATAATATTTATTAGTTATTCTTTAGAAAACTTAAGTTTCATCTTTAGAAAAATTAGGTTTCATCTTTAGAAAAACAAGGGTGAAACTATGGTCTTAATTCATCCGAGTTGCCTACGGTTTCGCTTTTGGGGGTTTGCTGGATGCAGACTCAAAGATCACCATGAAGTTGGTGCATATCTACAATCCTTCAAAGGATAATCTATCGACCTTACTTAAACTCAGAAAAAATTAATATGCCAGTATGACAAATTCAATTTATGAAATTGGTGGGTTTTATATGAGCGAAATAGTAATCCGTAATGGTTTGATATTCACAGAAACTGGACGTATCAAAGCAGATATTCGAATCATTGATGAAAAAATCAATGAAATCGGTCAAAAATTAAAAACTACTTCTGGATCAGCAAAGGAGATTAATGCTGGAAATCTAGTGATTATGCCAGGAGGAATAGATCCACATGTTCATCTCTCATTACCTGCTTATGTTTCAGAGGAATTCCGATGGTCTGATGATTTTGAGAGTGGATCAAAAGCAGCAATTGCTGGAGGAATAACTACTCTTGGTTGCATTTCAGTTCCAGATAGAAAGGAAACCCCATTAGGAACTATTGAAAGGGAAACGAAATCGATTATTGAGCATGCAATAGCTGACTTCATTATCCACCCAGTAATATTCACCCCAACAGATGAAACAATTCAAGAAATACCCAAATTGATGGAGAAGGGATGTAATACTATTAAGATCTTCATGGTTACGGATGATTATGATGCTAATGAGGAAATGTACATAAAAGCAATTCAAGCTGCAAAGGAAAATGGAATGCTTTCTATGATACATTGTGAAGATAATGAGATCATTAAAACAACTTGTAAAAAGATGACTGAAGATGGGAAGGAATCACTAGAGCATTATGCTGATAGTAGACCTGTGAAATCAGAATCGGTTGCTACACAAAAAGCAGTTGATATATCCACTTCAACTAGAGCACCTATTTATATCGTTCATCTTTCTTCAGAACAAGCTCTCAATATTTGTGAAAAAGCTCAAAATAAGAATACTCCAGTATTTGTTGAAGGACGACCAATTTTCCTCTATCTAACTCGAGAAAAATATCTTGAACCGGAAGGAGCACTTTATGTTGTTCAACCACCATTAAGAGAAAAATCAGATGTAAAGGCACTCTGGAAGGGAGTGAAAAAAGGTTCAATAAATACAGTTGCAACTGATCATGCACCTCACACTCGAGATCAAAAACTGAACCCTGAACTCAATATTAACAAATTGGTTCCAGGAATAAATGAGCTTCAAGTAATGTTGCCAATGTTATACTCAAAAGGAGTTGCTTCTGGAAAAATTACATTAGAAAGGTTTATTGAATTGACTTCAACGAATGTAGCAAAACTGTTTGGTCTCTATCCAAGAAAAGGAACTATACAAGTTGGTTCTGATGCTGATCTTGTTCTTTGGGATTTGGAAGAAGAACGTGTTATCAGAGATGAAGATATGTTCTCCCAAGCAGGATTTTCTGTTTATAATGGACAATCCTACACAGGATGGCCTAGAGTAACTATTAGACGTGGGCAAGTTGTCTTCAAAGAAGGTAAGATAACTGCAAAAGCAGGAACAGGACAAATCATTCCTAGAACTGCATCACAAGAGTTAAATTAATTAGTCAAGAATGTGTTCGAGTAACTTTAAGGTTCAATCCTAACATTGATACACAATTATCCTCATTGAGATTGTGATTTAACAGCATCATAGATATTATCTTTGTTTGCATCAAAAACCCAATAATTAGTTACATTGCAGAAATCTTCAATCCATCTGCCTTCAAGAGATTTTACTTGTCCTAGCTCTTGAGTGTTTGTGTTAAGGTCTGTCCATTTAGCTATCTAGATTATTACAAAGTATAAGAAAGTTGTTTGAAAAGAACAGCAAAGTAAAAGTCTGAGCTAAATTTAAAAGGGTTAAGTATATACTTAAGTCAAATATTTTGTCTGCAAAAGTGTGATTCTAATGAATAAATTTCAAGAAAAATCAATTTTGAAGATTATGGGAAAACTCTTTAAGAAAGAGAATGACTTATCGAAGCTCGATAGCACTCTCAAATATAGTGAAGATTCTCCTGTTAGATATGAATTAATGATTGAAGGATCAAAATATGGTAAACGAACTGGATTTGGACTGAAAATCATACCTACTATGGTTTCTATATTTCGAAATGAGTTCAAAACTGTAAATACACTGAAAAACAATCCGAAAAATCCAAAAAAGGAAATAACAGCTGCAGAGCTTCAACAATTAAAGGATTTTGCTGAAAAGAAAGGTGCAGGATTGATTGGTTTTGCAAAGCTTTCTGAACAATTAGTCTTCGAAAATAAAGCTGTTCTTCATCCAAATGCTATTGTTCTAGGATTTGAAATGCAAAAGGATAAGATAGATACAGCACCTAGCTTAAATTGTCAACATGAAGTTATGCGAACCTATGATGAATTAGGAATCATATCAAATAAAATCTCACGTTTTCTTCGTAAGAAAGGTTTCTCTGCACACGCAGGTCATCCTTTGATGGGAGCAGCTCTCTACCCTCCGATGGCTCAAAGAGCAGGACTTGCTTGGATTGGATACTCTGGAATAATGATCTCCCCTGAATATGGTCCAAGGTTTCGACTTACTGCTGTTTATACAAGTATAGAAAATTTGCCATTTAGTGAGGACAATGAACATGCTTGGGTACGTGAATATTGTGACCAATGTCGTCGTTGTATAAAAGAATGTCCAGGTAGAGCGATATATGATGAAGCTATAGAACATCCGAGTGGTAGAATAACTCATATTGAGAATACAAAATGTATGCCACATTTCGTCAATGAATTTGGTTGCAGTATTTGCATCAAAGTTTGCCCATTTAACAATGTTCCTTATGAGATACTTAAATCTAATTTCATGAAATAATTGTGATAATAGTTGGAAGTAAAAGGATGTTCTAACTTACACGCTTTTATTCTGTTGACTTTTCTTACTTTTTTTGATTTTTTAAAGATAGAGAGATATTGGTCGTGTTAGGATATCCTATAATCTTTTGGGGACAAAATTGTTGTAGCATTGTTTTAACACTTATTCTTTTTAAGATGGAAAAGAGGGATTAAAAGAAAGAAAAAACACAAGGCTTTTACAGACCCTGCGATGGTTTGGGGGATTCATGAAACTTTGAATTTGCTAGTTTTGTTATTTCTTAAATTCTTGGACTAAATTCATAAACAAAATAATTCCTCTTTCTGCACCTTCTTGAATATTTGTAGATCTCATTGGTTTTCTTCCCGGACTTTCAAAACTTGCTCCCCTTGATTTGGTTCCTCTTCCTCTTATTGTTTTACGTTTCATACCTAACATACCAGAAAAAGTTGCATCAGGATAATGTGTAACACTATGTCTAATAGCAGACCATTCAATAATTTTTTCTCTTAATTGTGGTGACATTAATTTCTTTTTCACTGCAATATTCATTAAACCAGAGAGATTAATCAATTTTGAATCAAAATGTTTTTTTCTCCAAAATCTATTGTGTTCTTTTATATATTCAAAAGGAATTTCATTTGTTAAGAAATATTCCATTAATGAAGCTACAATACTTACTACTCCTCTAAAACAATAGTATATATAACAATTCTTTACTTCTCTATAGAGTACTCTATAGAAATATCTCAATTCTTTCATTTCAAAATTGTTTTCTTTAGCAATTTGTTCTAGCCAGTTTGTTCTAATTAATCTGTCTTCAATTCTAGGTTCTGTTTTTCTAAATGTATCAACTTCCTTCTGAAACTTCTGCCAAGCATCCTCAATATCTTTCGTATATTTTTTCAAACCTTTAGGAAGAGATGTAATATCTAAATTTGTGTTTCTCCATTCAATTTTTGTTTTTTTATCTATTTGAAATTCTTCTAACCCCTTACAATGCATTAAAAGACTTATATCCAAACCTTCTAAATTATTGTTATTAAGATTAAATGATTTTAAATTTATACAATTCTTCAGAAAATTCAAATTTATTTCAGATATTATGTTATTTGATAGGTTTATTTCTTCCAGAAAAATTAGAGTAGCTTGATCATTTGCAGATGGACTTAAATCTATCTTTCTAAGGCAATTATTTGACAAATCTAATGAAACAAGATTTCTACAATATTGCAATGAAATGGTGTCTAATTCGGATATTTGATTATTTGAAAAATTTATAATTTTTAAATTTAAAGCAAATGGCAAGTTGCTTAAATCTATCTCAGATAGTTTATGTTCTTGAAGAGAAATTTCCTTTAAATTAAGCCAATCATCTATTATTAATTCGAATTCTTTCCCATCAAATGTTTTTCCTGTTATAGAATTCTTATTCATTTTTATTCCCTCACACTTTTCGATTATTTTATCTAATTATAAATTACTTCTTTTTAGAAACTTCCAGATTCGTTCTTTAAATTCCTTTTCTAAAGG
>BPTO01000165.1 GCA_023705985.1 Candidatus Heimdallarchaeota archaeon
TTGCTGAATTCGAAGAACAAGAACGCTTAGCTGTAGCTAGAAGAAGAGAAGAACAAGAAAAAGACCTTAAAATTGCTGAATTGATGAGTGATGTTCAAGATTTATTAAATCAATATGCTACTGAATCAGAAGAGGGGAGAAAATTACAGATTCTTGAGCAAGCTCTTCAAAAGAGACTTGAAGTAATCAAAATGCTCTGGGAAGAGAAAAGATCAAAGGAGCTTTTAAAGGTTATACAATATTTCTATTCCGCAGGAAAAAGAGGAGAAATATTCTCTATTCAACAAGGTTATCGGTTGAGTGAAGAACTGATTAGACTTACAATATTGAATGTTAGTGCTAAACTTTTTGAGCTTACAAATTATGATAATATAGATGCTTTAATTAGTGTTCTGCCAATATGGGACAGTAAAACAAAAAACGAACTTTTTACAGCTTATCCACAGTTATTAGATCTTGTAGAAGGACTATTTGATTCTCTAATTATGGAAAGACCATTACTGGCACTTTTACAGTATAAGGATCAAAACCCTCTATTATATACTTTAGAAACACTTGCATTCAAATATAAAGAAGATCTAGATACTCTCTTTAATAAAATCAATCAATTAATCACTAAGATTGAAAATCAGTCTAGAACAGAGAAAAACTTGCTTTTCTTGACAATAAATAGCGCTTTTAGTAGTTTCTATAATGTGACTAAGAATGAAAAAGCGAAGGTATATGCTGGTCAGATTCTTCAAAAAGTGTTAACCGTAACTTCCGAAGAAGATGAATTTATCGCCTCTCTAATCGAGTTAAATAGCTTGACTTCTCTAGGATTTAATGAAGGAGAAATTATGTTTGACCTTTTTCCTCCAGCTATTCAGGTTAAATTAAATGATAAAGATATAACGAAACAGAATTTAGAGTTTGTATTTTATCCTCTAAAAACTCGAACAAGAACAATGGAAATAACTAAAGACACTTTCAGAAAAATCACTGAAAAACTAGATTTACCTGCTAATGGTTTTTTTGATATAGAGGAGAGGAAAACCCCCTTGCCTGAATATTTGAACAAAGGTATAGTTGCTTTAGTTACAAAAACAAGCTCTGGAGATGTCGATGGTGTGATGTTTATTGAATCGGCAGAGATAGTAAGTTCAAATATGCCTGAAGGTGAAACTGAAGTTTTAAAAGTGAAAGAACCTATTAATTCTTTACACTATTATGGTATTGCTGATACTGAAGGTGATTTGAGCACAAGAGAAATAAGGATGTATGAATATATTCAACAACTATCAGAAAGTACAGAATTCAAACAAACGAAGATATATATTTACAACATCCCAGGGTATGAAGAAACAGACTATTTTAAATGAACCTCCCAAACTTAAGTACGTGGGCTTCTGCTTTTTTCAAGTGAACATTTTTTCTTTACATTTTATAATAACCTATTTATAATATTACAGAGAATAATATGTAGGTAATTACATATCGGAGGAGTAAGTAAAGTGAGTTTTGAATCTTTTTCCAATGAGTTTCAAAAAATTAAAGACCTAGCGATTGAGACTTCAATCAATGCAATAGCTATAGGAGATCTTGAAGGTAATCTGGTTTATATCAATCATGCATTTTTAAAAATGTGGGAATTTAGTGATAAGACAGAAGTACTAGGAAGACATATTTTAGAATTCTGGCATAATCCCTCTGACGTTGATAAGGTCATAAGAGCATTACAGACACAAAGTAATTGGTTAGGAGAGTTAATTGTCAAAAAAAAGGATGGAACACTCTTCGATGTACTACTTTCAGCAAGTATGGTTTTTGATGAGGAAGGTGTTCCTATCAACATGCTGGGCTCATTTATCGACATAACAGAAAGAAAAAAAATTGAAACGGAATTAGGACTAAGAAATCAAGCAATTGAGGCATCAATCACTGCAATATCAATGACTGATCTTGAGGGAAAGTTGACATATGTTAATCCTTCGTTTTTGAAAATGTGGGGATTTAGTACTGATGAAGAAATTCTAGGGAGACCAACTTCAGATTTTGGTTTTGACAATGCTAAGACAGAAGAAGTTATGAAAGAATTACAAACAAAAGGTAAATGGGAAGGTGAAACAGTAGCAATGAGAATGGATGGTACTACCTTTAATGTGCAATTATCAGCAAATACATTTTTTACCGAAGAAGGTGTTCCTATTGGTTCTATAGCAGCATTCTTAGATATTACTGAAAGAAAAAAATATGAGGAAGATCTCCGAAAAAGTGAACATGCACTTGATGAGAGAGTAAAGGAAATCACATCATTATACGCAATTTCTAAAATTATAATAGAATCAGAGAAAACTTATGAAGAAACATTCAACAAGATAGTCAAAGTTATCCCTCCAGCTTGGCAATATCCTGAAATTACTATGGCTAGAATAGTTTTTAGAGGGAAGGAGTATTCAACATCTGACTTCGAAGAATCCCAATGGAAACTGTCAGCTGAAATCATTATTAATGAAGAAAAACAGGGTGAACTTGAAGTTTGTTACAGTGAAGAAAAAAGTGAAGAGGATGAAGGACCCTTTCTGAAAGAGGAAAGAGATCTAATAAATGCAATTGCAAATAAAATAACTAGATTCATTGTTCGAAAAAAATATGAGGACGATCTTATCATTATGAATCATGCTTTGGAAACATCTCCAATGGGATTATCCATAGCAAATCCTCTCGATGTTGTTACCTATGTTAATCATGCTTTCATGAAGATGTGTGGTTTCAGTGAAAAAGAAGAATTATTAGGAAAACATCATTCTGAACTTACCCAGATGCTTGGTCAAACTCAGAGTGAACAAGAATTTTTAGAAGCTCGAAAACAAATGCAAAAAGGAGGTTTTTGGAAAGGAGAAATTGAATTAAAAGCACTAAATGGTACACCAAAATGGATTAACATGATTACAAGTTTCATTTCTGATGAAGAAGGTAATGTAAAAGGTAACTTGACATCTTTCGAAGAAATTACTGAAAAGAAAAAAGCAGAAAAAGCCTTAGAGGAAAGTGAGGAACTTCTACGATCAGTAATTGACAACTCACCATTTGGATATTCACTTGAAGATAAGGATAGTAAAATATTAAGAATTAATCCAGCCTTAATTAAGATGCTGGGGTACTCTAATGAAGAATTGTTAGACATAAAGTTAGAGGATATCACTCCAGAAGAACATAGAGAAAAGACTAGAGAATTATCTCAAAAAATTATTAATAGAGAGATATCTGTCGGAGAAATTGAAAAAGAATATATCAGAAAAGATGGAACGCTTATTCCTGTCAAATTAGATATATGGCAAGTTTACACTACAGACGATAAACCAATGATCCTTATTGGATCTATAGAAGATATTACTAATAGAAGGAAACATGAAAGAGAAAAAGAAGAAGCATACAGAAAAATAGACGAATTGAATGAGCAATTGAAAGTTATACACACAATATTGGAACATGATATTAGAAATAACCTAGTTATCACCAAAGGCTCTATTGATGCTTTTCTAGATAGTAATAAAGAATCGTTTTTACATATGGCAAAAAAAGCTGCCACAAAAAGTGAAAATCTAATTGATAAAATGAAAGAAGTGGTAGAAATTATCACTAAAGGAGAAAGGGAATTGGAGAAAGTAGATGTAAGGAATATTGCTGAAGAGGTTATCTCAACTTATGCTGCTATAGGTATTCAATTCGATCTTAAAGGAAAAGGAAGTGCTCAAGCAGATGCTGCACTAGGATCCGTAATTGATAATATTATTGGGAATGCCTTAAAACACTCTGAAACGGATAAAATTTCAATTATAATAAAATCATCAAAAGACAGCTGTGTTATAGAGATTGCTGATAATGGTAAAGGGATACCTGATGATTTCAAGAAGAAGTTATTTGAACATAGCTTCAGATTTGGGTCTACAGCAGGAACTGGACTTGGTCTTTATATTGTCAAAAAGACAATAGATCAATATGGTGGTTCAATTAAAGTTAAGAATAATCTGCCAAAAGGGACAATTTTTGAGATAGAACTTAAAAAAGCATAAAATTAGCTATTGAATTCAAAATTCAAAAATCCTAATAATTCCTTTAGAAGTAGAACATAAGTTTACATTTGAGCTCTAAAATTACTAAGAAATTCAGTAAGTCTTGATGGAAAATTGGTAAATATCCCATCAATATTTTTTGAACATAAGAATGCGTAATCTGCATTTTTATCTGCAAAAAAGGCTGTAACTACAAGTTTCCTATTTTCTAATTCCTTCCAATCGCTTTCTAGCCAATTTTTCCATCTAATTTGTATGATTTCAACTATATAATCATCTACAACGTTTAAAAATTCAGCAGGTGGTCTCTTTTTCTGCATTAAACCAATTTTGTGGGTGCTGTTCCAATTTCTTACAGTGGTAAACGCTAACTCATCTCTAACAGATATATAACCCAAACCAAGCTTTCTTTCATAATCATCAAGCATGTTGAGAATTGCTTCAAAAAGAGCATCTTCTTTTCCTTTTATCTCTAATATTAATGAAATGTCTTTAGGTAATTCTACTAAAACTTCATTAAGAGTAGGAATTTTTAAGCCTTCAAATGAAGGATCGAACCATGACCCTACATCTAACCCCTTAAGTTTCTTGAGATTAAAATCTCTAATACTTTTTCCAGATTTCAATTTAAAGATTCTATCTACTGTTCTATCATGAAAAACAACTACTTGATTATCAGCTGTTAGTTGTAAATCCATTTCAATGATATCTGCTTTCGAGTTTATAGCTCCCCAATAAGCCGAAAGAGTATTTTCAGGATATTCTCCTGAAGAACCTCGATGAGCAATATTCCTAGGTAATTTAGAGTCAGTCATCTTTTAACCCATTGTAATTATTGTTGTGATTTTATTAATTCGCAAATTTTCTATAGAGTTCCTCCAACAATACTAACTAAGGGGTAAACTTGCATAAGAGGAGTTAAATCAAAGATAGGTTCAGCTAAGCCTGCTCTGTATACTTCTCTCATCAGAGGAAGTTTTCTTCTAAATGATAAGAATTCTCTTATTTCGCGGAAATAATTCGCACTGAGTTCTTTCTTTTTACCTTTTGGTGTTAAAGTATGAACTTTTAGACTCTCTATTCCTTCGGGATTTAAGAACATTTCAAATCCTTCAATAGGAACTTTAAATTCATATCCTCCGCCATGGGGACAGAAATCAAGTTTAGTTAATTCCCCATATAAATTTAGGGCTTCCACTTCTTCTTTGTACTCCCAAGTATCGATAAATTCTCTAGTTAAGTTCTGTTTCGGTTTTGCAACTAGTATTCCCTCTTCGGGGTTGAACGCAATAGGAAGTAACCCTTGATGAGTTTGTATTCCTAACTTATGATAGCACCCGTCTTTTGATAATCCTTGATGTGTAATTGTTTCTAGAATTTTGTATGCTTTCTTGCCAAAATGTTTATTCATTACTGTCTTCCTGTATTCTACGTTTTTCTTATCCCCTTCTTGATAAATCTTAAGATATCTTTTCTTAGCTTCTCCTTCGAGAAAAGAGATAAGTCCGTGAGGAGTTTCAACTTCATGATATCCCTCCTCTTCTTTTAACCATTTCAAGTTGTATAAATATTCTGATCCTAACCCCCCACTGCTATGAACCATTGCGAATCTTCTTCCAGTATCTTCTCCAGTCAGAATATCTCTTACTCTATAAACAGCTGTAAAATGATTTCCTTTTCCTAATTGTGGCATATACTCTTTACCTAGTTCTAGCTGTTTCTGTTTCAACCAAGTTTTTAGAGTAGTATCATCTTGTTTATCTATTAACTCGCTGAAAGTATAACCACAAGCATTTGGCATACTATTACATGTCGCAATCATCCCACCAAAATCTGCTCGAACATTACATCCATAAGAGAAACCTCTTTTGGTTCTCTCTTTGTTTAAAGATATAGTTCCATCAGGTGCAAAAAGAACGTAAGGTTTATCTTTTTCAAAATCAGCTCCTAGTTCATTAGCTGCATAGAGAATCTTTCCAAAACCTATTTTCATGACTGCTAGAGCTATATTTGAAATTCTATTCCCTGCTGCTAAAGAGAAGATTCTTTTATCTGCCTCATCTATCCAAGTTTTAAACTCCTCTGACATATTATGGAATTTAACAGGAAAAGGGATTTTATTTCCAAGATTGCTTATTCTTGTTACCATTAAATTACAGTTAACACAGTTATAATAAATAAAGATTTTTGTAAAATTTACTAACAAATTTTAAATTTAAACTTGAAATTTCAGTTTCCTTAGTGCTTGCATGGGTTCAACAGTATCAGAAACATGAAAATTACCTATATTACGCTTTTTATTCACCTCAAGCAGATACTCATCAATTTCATAATAATGACCAATGTCTGTCTTGAAAATGTTGATCATGTTAAAACTATTTCCTGCTCTAGTCGTTAGGTTATAGCTACTTAAAGTTCCTACATTTGCAAAAATGGTATCACCTACCTGCCAACAACCCGCTCTGTTTTTTGCTCCAGTTAACACTAAATTTATTCTATTGTTAACTAATGATGCAAGAACGTCTCCTGCATCCATTAACTCAGAGTCATGTTTAGTTCTTGGGAGAGGAATAATAGTATGATTAAAAACAACTACTCCAATTTTCGAGTTTGTTGCTAGCTTTTCGACAATTTCACGAGCGTTTCCTCTACCTAATCTACCTTCTTTCTCGTCAATTATGCAACTATTGTAACCCAAAATATGCAGTTTGTCATCAACAAATGAAGGATTCATTTCACATATAAATTCAGGAAAGAGCTCATATCCTAAAGGATAAGCATCTTTTACTCCTGGAACAATTAGCTTTTTATGATCAATTTGGTCTAGTAACTCCTTAGCTAGTTCAAATTCATAAAGATGGGAAGAAGCTGTTACTTCTCCACAATGTATAAGCAGATCTGTTTCTTGATTGTTTATTATATTAACTGCTTTATCAAAGATTCTAGTATTGAACATTCCTGCTGAAACGTCAGTATTTCCGATTTGGATTAAAGAAACCCAAGGTTCTTTAGTTATAGGTGGTATAACTTCTTGAAATCTACCGTTAAAGGATATCTTTTCTTTAGTTGAATCATGTTTGAGAATAATTGATCGAATAATCAAATTGTTCTTCGCCCTATTTACATCAATAACTGTCATTGAATACCCTTCACGGTATCTTGTCTTTTTGCAGGAAAGCGTTCCACAATTGACAATCCAAGCTTGTAAAGCTCCATCTGACATCTTGTAAACATTACTGATATGCCTATGACCATTAATAACAATATGAATATTGCAATCTAGAATAGCTTTAACTGCATCACCAGCATCATTAATAGCACTTCTTTCTCTTCCAGTATATGGAATAGGTAATGTTTGGTGATGAAAAACAAGAACCTTCAACCAATACTCGGGCAATTCTCCGAATTCTTCATAGATTCTTTTAATTCCTTTTGGACCCATGCGTCCAGTGTTACTATCAGGTTCAGTAGAATCCAAACCAAGAATTTTAACTTTGTTCTTATTATCCACATGTACAAAATATCTAGGTCCGATCATTTCCTCCCAAAGTAAATCTCCAACGTTCTTAGTATCGTGATTACCAGGAACAATTAAAAAAGGTTTTTTGGTAATTGTTTCTAGATATAGTTTAGCGACTTCGTATTGAGCTAAAGTACCATCGTTTGTTAAATCACCGCAGTGTATTAAATAATCACATTTTAACGAATTAACGATTTTCACTCCATCGTAAAAGACCATTTCGTCGAATCTTCCTCCAATGTGAGTGTCAGAGATTACGACAAGCCTCATGAGATGGTAGTGGTTGCAATAGTAAAAAAGATTCTGGATGGATACTCTAATTTAAGATAATATAATTTCATTCTGTTGGACTATGAAAGTGTAATAGAAGAAAAAAATGAAATCCTTTGAAGAAAAACATCTAATATCTTTCGATTATTTTAAGTATGGGAGCATTACAGTAACTCTGAACAGCATGCTAGATCGGAAGAGCACACGTCTGAACTCCAG
>BPTO01000166.1 GCA_023705985.1 Candidatus Heimdallarchaeota archaeon
CAGAGATATTATCACTTATACACAAAAAGAAAACTGGGAAAAATTATAAAGGAAAGTGGGTTGAAAATAAGAAACTTCTCAAAATTTGGAGGAAAGAATGGAAAAGATAATTT
The DNA here is from genome assembly GCA_023705985.1 of Candidatus Heimdallarchaeota archaeon. Taxonomy (GTDB): domain Archaea; phylum Asgardarchaeota; class Heimdallarchaeia; order Heimdallarchaeales; family Heimdallarchaeaceae; genus 18H4-34. Next base: position 114 of record BPTO01000166.1, read on the forward strand.
CTTTGTTCTTCTACAAAAAGAAGAATAAAAGTGAAAAAAGATTGAAAACTCTAATGACAAAAGCTTTTAAAAGCGACACACTTTCCGGAAGAGTAATTAAGAAGAAAGGAAAGTGGTCTTAAAGTGAGCCCGTTCTGGGATTCATGGTTTGAAGGTATAGCTAATTGGATAACTCAAAATGGTTGGAACCAACGTCCAACATCTGCTATATTTATCGTTTTAGTTTCAATTTTCATATCTATAATCTCTACTTCTGCTACCCGTCTAATAACCGATGTAGATGCATTGAAAGAAACGATGATTAAAGTCAATGAGTGGAATCAGAAAAAGAAACAAGCTATGGCTAAGGCCGATAAGAAACTTTGGTTGAAAGTTAAAAGAGATGAAGAGCGAATTAAAAAGCTTCAATCATCTATGATGATGAAAAGAATGAAACCGATGCTCATTACAACTGTACCATTTCTTATAATATTCGCTATCGTTAGAACTGCCTTTTCTGGGCACTATTATGCTTGGTTACCTTTCAACATGGGTGGTTTCCCATTCGTAGGTAATCCTTGGTTTGCTCCTACTAGTATATCATCAGGAGAACCGGAAGGTTTCTCAAAAGCTACATTTACTCTATGGTATTTCATGGTATCTTTTGCTTTTGGGTCTTTAATTAGTCGTATTTTTGGTGCTAATCCTTCTGGAGCTGCCAAAATGAAGCAGAAACAAACTCAATCACAACTTTCTTCTAATAAGAAATCCCCTACATCAAAGCAAAAAAAATCAATAAAATAGTAATGAGGAGTAAAAATGGTTAAACCTTCTTTAAGAGTTGCAAAAACAAGGAATGTTCGCACTCCTTCAAGGACAAGAATTGTAAAAGTTTCAAAACGAACCAAACGAGCCCATTGCTCTAATTGTGGCACCATCCTTCAAGGTGTAGCCTTTGGTAACCAAAGCCGTGTAAAGAAGTTATATCGCTCTAAGCGTTTACCCTCCCGAATTCACGCGGGATACTTATGCTCCCTGTGCCTTAAAAGCGCAATTAAAAACAATGTACGCGGTAGTCAATAGGGTGTAGCTAACTTGCCTATAGTAGCTGTTTCAGGTCCTCATGGGTCCGGTAAAAGTACTATCTCAAAAGGATTAGCTAATCTTTTAGGTTATACTTATGTATCTGCTGGTAACATGTTCAGAAAAATGGCTGATCAAAGTCATCTTTCCATTAAGGAATTTAGCAAAGTTGCGGAGATAGATGAAGAGATTGACAAACAGATAGATGAACGAACAGTGAATTTGGCTAATGATAAAGATAATTTAATCGTTGATGCCCAACTGGCTGGTTGGCTTCTAAACGATATGGGTGCTCTCTCAGTGTTTATAACTGCACCCTTAGAAACACGAATTAAAAGAATGGCGCAAAGAGATGATAAACAGCTTGAATATACAAGGTCTGAAACTATTATAAGAGAAAAATCTGAAAAACTGCGCTATCAAAAACTGTATAATATCGATATTACTGATTTATCTGTTTATGATTTGATTGTCAATTCAGAGAAATTTGACGCTTCAAATTGTATTCAGATAATAATAACAGCATTTAAAAAACTATACAAAGGTGAATAATAATGACCGCTATTCAAATTGGAAGAATAATCGTAAAAACAAATGGTAGAGAAGCTGGAAAGAAAGGAGTAATTATTGACGTAATTAATCAGAACTATGTACTCGTTGCTGGACCAAAGTCACTTACAGGAGTACGTCGTCGTAAATGCAACATTAGGCACATTGAACCTACTGACAAAGTTCTATCACTTAAGCGAGACGCTAGTGATGAAGACGTTCTTGCAGCAGTTGAAGAAGCTGATTTAAAAAAGTTCATGGAAACAGCTATAATTCCTTAATAGATTCTTTCCTAAACCTTTTATCTCTATTTTTTGTGTACTTAGTGGTATAAAATGACATTACGGTTTTCCCTACCTGATATTAAGCTAATAGATGATAATGTTCCAATTCAAATTTTATCTGATGATACTACTGATTTTAAGTATGGAAAAATACCAACAAAGAGAACAATCAAGGAATTGTTACAGTATGGTATAATCAATCTTGATAAACCACCAAGACCCACAAGTCACGAAGTGGTCAGCATAGTTAAAAAGATACTAAACATTCCAAAAGCTGGACACTCAGGTACATTAGATCCTCAAGTAACTGGTGTATTACCCGTTGCACTAGACAAAGCAACAAGGATTTTAGATACTCTTCTTCTTGCTGGAAAAGAGTACATTTGTAATATGCGTCTTCATTCTGATGTTGAAGAGGATGTTATTCGTGACATTATAGATGATTATACTGGTCACATTTATCAAAGACCTCCATTACGGTCAAGTGTAAAAAGAGTGCTGAGGATTAGAACTGTTTATGAGAGCGAAATTATAGAAATACGTGATCGTGAAGTACTACTTCGTATAAATTGCCAAGCAGGAACGTATATTCGAAAGTACACGCACGATATTGGACAAAGTTTAGGTGGTGGAGCTCATATGAAAGAGTTGCGTAGAATTAGATCTGGCCCATTTACTGAAGATGTTTTTTCATCAAGTTTACTGGCACTGTATGATGCTTTTATGTGGTTTAAGGAAGAAAATGATGAGATACCCCTACGAAATATAATCTTACCAATGGAGTATGGAGTTACACATGTACCTAAGATTTTTATGAAAGATAATGCTGTAGATTCTGTTTGTCACGGCGCGCCAATAGCTATTCCTGGTATTTCCAAATACACAAAGAATTTTGAGGAAGGTAACATAATTTGTATATTTACCTTAAAAAATGAGTTAATCGCTTTAGGTGAAACTCAGCTAAAAGCAGAAGAAATTGAAAAGATGAGCCATGGTTTGGTGGCTAGTGTAAAAAGAGTATTAATGCCTATAGGGACCTATCCTTCAATGAAAAAGAAATAGTATCTTTTCTAGAAAATGGAGAACTATTTTTTTGTTACTTAGTTTTTTTTGTAAAAGATGTAGTTTTTGAAATCTTTATATGATAACTCAAAACCGTAATATGGCCACTGAATATTCTCTGTTATAATTATTTCATTTGCTAAGGAAAAAGCGATTCCTATTCCTAGACCTATTTCTCTTATATCTCGACTAGTAAAGTTTTCCCAGTGGGCTAAATCTTCATCTTCTTGCTTTTTTTGCTGGAAACGTCCTGAAACTACAAACCTATCAGAGTTTCTTACTCTTCCAAATCTTGTCAATTGACAAGCATGAAATCCCACTACACGTACGTTCTCTTTTCCAAATCTTTTTTTTATGTAATCTATTTCTGCAGGTGATTTGATACCATTGAAAAGCATTATAGATGAATCTTTGTATTTTTTCTCCTCAAATTCTAGTATTGCTTGAGCAAAAGCTGTTGGATCTCTTGATAGTAAATCCTTAATGACTTTAGATGTATTTACATGATTGGTTTCCAAACCTTGTCGCTGCAGCTCATAATAAACAGCGTGACCTGTCTCAATCATAGGAACATTTTCTTCGATTTCCATCTTATGACCATGGCTAGATTTACCAGTGAGCTGGAAACCGACAAGGATAAAGATTTTCATATTTTTACATCTACATTTAATATTAGATAAAAAAGTTTTGATAAGGTTATTGTATACTTTTTCTTGCAATTTTGTTTAACATTTTGAATATATGCTAGGGAACTACAAAGAAACATTTTAAAATAAAAATTAAGACTGAAGAATAGAGTTAGATTACAATGCGATTGTAATGTCTAATTCTCGCCAGGATACTCAAGCGGTATGAGGCTAGATTGGAAATCTAGTGCCTTAGGTTCCGGGGTTCAAATCCCCGTCCTGGCTCCATGATTTTCTTCCAAACTCTCATAAATTAATATATTCGCTTTGAAGTAAACCTTTAAAAAAATCTTTTTGACAGACAACTTAAAGTCAAGGTGCGTTTGTAATTTCAAAAGGCACAGACGAAGCTCAAGGGATTAAATATTCCAATCTTCTGAAACTCTCAGAAGTGTGAGCACCACAATGAAAGATTGTGGTACCAAACAAAGTAAACAAACATAAAAAGTGATTGATATGTCAAGCGGGTTTCGTCATCTCGTTCGTATTAAGTCCACCGATCTCCCGGGACCACTTCCTGTTCATCTTGGTCTCAGTAGGATTTCTGGTGTGAATAGGCGTTTAGCTCATACAATTGTACGTATCCTTGGGATTCCTCCCACTGAACGTATTGGTTCCCTCACTGATGCTTCTATAAAAGATATTGAAAGCATGTTATCTGATCCTACAAATCTAGGTGTTCCGGAGTGGATGCTGAATCGAAGAAAGGATCGTTTAACTGGGAAAGATATTCATCTTACAGAAGCTCAATTAATACTTCAAAACAAGCAGGATATTGAACGTTACATTCGCATACGCTGTCGTAGAGGTATACGTCATCAGTTTAATTTAAAAGTTAGAGGTCAAAAGACTCGAACTCACGGAACTGTAAAAGGTTCAACTGTGGGTGTAACAAAGAGGAGACGTTAAGGTGATTTGAATGGGTGGAATTCGAAGACAAAGAAAGAAAATTGTCACTCCTGGTCATCCTTATGATAAGGCTCGGCTTCAGCGAGAACTACCTCTTGTGGGTGAGTATGGTTTACGAAACAAGCGCGAACTTTGGAAAGCCCGTACTATCCTTTCTAAAGCTCGACAACAAGCTCGTGCTTTATTAGCTTTACCAGAAAATGTTCGTAAAACCAGAGCAGAAGAACTTCTTTCAAAACTATCTCGGTTTGGAATGCTTCCAAAAGGTAATGACCTTGACTCTGTTCTAGCTCTTGATGTTCGTGTTGTTTTAGAACGTCGTCTTCAGACTATTGTGCATAACAAAGGATTGGCAGGATCACCTCATCAAGCTCGTCAATTTATTGTACATAGACATATAGCTATTAATAATTGCATTGTAACCTCCCCTGGGAGACTAATAACAACTGAGGAGGAAATTATAATAGATTATGCTCCTCGTTCTTCTTTACAAAAAGAGAGTCATCCTGCTAGACCTAGTGCTCCTCCTGCTCAAGTAGATCTCACTAAAGAACAAGACAAAGATGACATAAAGCCTAAACCTGAACCTAAGAAGGAAGTCGCAAAAGATGACATTACTAGAGCTAAACCTCTAAAACCTAAGAGGGGCAGAACACCTGATCAGTCTCGTAGACCTTTTAAAACTCCTCCTCCTAAGGTTTCACCGAAATCTGGAGCAACAATTTCACGTTCTCTTCAAGTAGATAAATCTATACCTGAACCTAAACCTAAGGTTGAATCCAAACCTAAGGTTGAATCCAAACCTAAGGTTGAATCCAAACCTAAGGTTGAATCCAAACCTAAAGTTGAACCTAAACCTAAAGTTGAACCTAAACCTAAAGTTGAACCTAAACCTAAAGTTGAACCCAAACCTAAAGTTGAACCTAAACCTAAAGCCGATACCAAATCTAAAGTTGAACCTGAACCTAAACCTAAAGTTGAACCTGAACCTAAACCTAAAGTTGAACCCAAACCTAAAGCCGATACTAAACCTAAAGTTGAACCTAAACCTAAAGTTGAACCTAAACCTAAAGCCGATACCAAACCTAAAGCCGATACTAAACCTAAAGCCGATACTAAACCTAAAGCCGATACCAAAACAGAAGATGGTGATAAAAAATGAGTAGAAAGCAAGATTACAAATATGGTATAGCTCACATATTCTCAAGTTATAATGACACCATTATTCATATAACTGACATTTCGGGTGCTGAAACTTTTAGCAGAAAAAGTGGTGGAATGTTCGTAAAAGCAGATAGAAACGAATCAAGTCCTTATGCAGCAATGAAAGCAGCAAATGCAGCATCAGATGAAGCACAAAGTAAAGGAATATACGCACTATACGTAAGATATAGAGCTCCAGGAGGACATAAGAATAGGACTCCAGGACCAGGAACACAAGCAGCACTAAGAGCATTGAAAAGATCAAAAATGAGAATATTGCGATTAGAAGATGTAACTCCCTTACCCCACAATGGATGTAGAAGGAAGGGTGGCCGCCGTGGGCGTCGTATGTAAGAGTATTAACTCTTTTTATTTTTTATTTTTACGATAGTTTTTTTGTGTTTTTATTCAAATATCTAGATATTACTCTTGTTTCAGTTTTAATTATCCCTCCCAAATCCTTTAATTAGTGCTACTGCTTTTCTCTTAGAATGTCTTTAAAACTTAGTAATTTTCTTACAACACTTACTCACTTATGTGATCACCAAACCACTAATTCTAGCGCATATGGGGCTGAATTTGGATCGTTTTCAGATAATAAACTTGATAAAATCAACGTAAAAGGAGTTGTTGTTACACCTTATGTGACTTTACGCGCTTTACATTTCATGTCGGAAAAGAAGGTGAATCTAGCTGTCTCTGCTTTATCTTTACCTCTCTTTGGGAGTCAATTACCGCTTTCAGAAAAGAATTTTGAATTGTTACGATCCCTTGTTCTTAATGATATACGAACAGTAACACTTTCAAAAAACTGGGTATACTCAACAAATGATGGTATTAGCTATTTTCTTCAAACACTAGGTTTTAAAAGAATAGAAAAAATAGAAATTACGCTTCCTTCATCCCAGTCTTTTACGGCAATTACAATTCCAGAAGTGAATTTTGAAGATTTTCTCTCTTCTCTTAGTCATTTAACAAATAATTGGTTTGCTTTGCAAAATAGCCCAAAAAACAGTGATTTTACGTTTATATTTTCAGAGAATGAATTGTCTTCGATTGATTTACAATTATTAAAGAAAGAGGGAGTTGAAAGTATATTGAGTTTTGCTTATAATTCAGAAAAAGCGCGTTTTCTAAAACAATACAAACTAAACCGCTTAATCCTACCATTTATTGACTTCCTTAATATAGCTTTAAGGAAATTTTCACAAGTGTTACAGCTGGAAATCGGTGAATCTGTATATTTTTATTCTCAGGAATCAGAACATTTGTTGAATACAAAGAACATGCAAGACAAAACATTCTAGGAATCAAATATTTTTTAAATTCTGTTTTTGCAGTGATTGTAGATATTGGAATTGTTGAGGGAAAATCTTGGAACAAGTTATTTCTAATATAATAAACTGTTTAAGTGAAATTGATGCAGGTAGATCTGCTCGAATTGCATTGCGTTCGGTAATTGAAGAATATCAAGTATCTAAAACAGATGAGTCTCAACTGTATTATACCGTTCTTGAATTAATTAAACGTTTGAATGTAGTAGATCTCTATATTAAACTAAGTTCATCTGCATTCTCCACTAAAAAAATACCCTTTCAGATGAGAGCAATGTTGCGTCTTGCTACTTATTATCTAAAGTTTGAGAAAAAAAATTTGGGTCAAGTTTATGATTTATTAGCCCCATATTATTTTACATATATGAATAAGAAGCTTCTAAACATTCTTTCAGCAATTAGTAATGTAACAGTAGAAGATCTATATGTAAACCGTTTAGATGAATCTTCAAAGATTTCACTTCAATATTTTACACCAACGTGGATTGTTAGAATATTTATTGAACAGTGGGGAGAGAGTTTCACTAAAGATTTGCTATCTTCTCTCCTGTTTAGTTTACCAACCTACATAAGGGTTAATACTCTTAAAACCTCCCTTGAAGAAGTGAAGGCTTCTCTCGACGAGAATAATATGGTGTATGAGGAAGATAAAGACATTGCAGGTCTACTAAAAATTGGTGATCCTAACATAAAACCAATTCCCCAGCTGCAAGAGTTTAAGAATGGCAAGATTGTGATACAGCAAAAAGCTTCAGTTTTGGTACCAATTGTTTTAGATCCTACTCCAGGGGAAAATGTTTTAGATTTATGTGCTTCTCCGGGTAGTAAAACCTCACAAATT
>BPTO01000167.1 GCA_023705985.1 Candidatus Heimdallarchaeota archaeon
CCCTACTTCAGCTCTCGCTAGTCCACAAGATGCTTTAGATATTTTTACACAAGCAGAGAAAGATGGTTTCGAGGAAGTCCTTTACATTGGTTTACATCCAAACGTGAGTAACCAGTACAATACTGCAAAAGTTGCTGCTAAGAAATACGAAAAAGAAGGAGGAAAAACAAAAGTCCATCTCTACCAATCAGGTTTAATGTGCATAGCTCAAGGTGCAATGGCATATTCAGCTTCGCAACTTGCAAAGAAAGGTAAAACAAGTGAAGAGATTATCAAATATTTGGATTCAATCAAAGAAAATGTACATGAAGCTGGCTGCTCAGCAAATTTCCAAATCCTATTCAAAACTGGAAAAATCAAAAAAGGATTTAAGATTTCCATGATTTCAACTCTTATGAGGTTGAAACCACTGACAGAAGTAAATCTAAAAGTTGGCCCTACTGGTGTTGGCGGCGCCCCAGGTTATAAAAAAGCTCTTAAAAGTGTAATCAAGAATCTTGAAGGAAAAGCTCAACCTGGTACTGTTTATGATCTTTATGTAGCAGATGCATTAGCACCAAAATTGAAAAAGAAATTTATTGAAACGATACCTAAACACCTTAAGATTAACAAAATACATGATTGGAAACTACCACCCATAACTTCTTGGGCTTGGGGTAAAGGAGCTGTTATGGCAGCCATTGCTCCTACAATGGAAGATTAGTGAATTTAGAAAAAAATTCACTTTCTATTTTCTTTTTATAAAATTCTTTTGAAAACTATGAAAGAGTAATACTAATCTGAAAACATAATGTCCATACCACAAAAGTAAAAAAGTGCAGAGTCGTGTAAAATGTATGGACATTAGAAAAAATAAACTTTTTACTATTATTATTATGCTAATTATTTTGTCTCCTCTTAGCTCTTTATTCAATAATGTTATTGCTGCAGATGAATCTCCCATATACATTCATCTATCATGGCAACATGACCCTAAAACCACCATGACAATAAGCTGGAGAACAAACATTGAAACAGAATCAATTGTCCAATATGGTGTTGATAACTCATCAACTTTCGAGCAAATTGGAGTATCTGGACAATGGCACGCAGTTGAACTTACAAATCTTCATCCTGATACAAAATACCTTTATCGTGTTGGAAATGGTGAGATTTGGTGCGCTGAAAATAATTTCAAAACTGGGACAGAAGGGAACCATACAACATTTGTTGCTTGGGGGGATTCGAGACACTTTCGTCCTGAAAGACGATCTGTTGTAGAAATAGTAAATAGTTTGTTTTATGACTTTAGTGTATTTACAGGAGATTTTATTGATAATGGTTTATACATTGATCAATGGTACAAATTGTTAGCTGATTTTAAACCTGTTTTAGAAAATACATCTTTAATGCCACTTTTGGGTAATCATGAAGAAAACAGTTCATTTTACTACGATATTTTTGCTCTTCCAGGAAAAGAAGAGTACTACTCATTTGATTATGGTCCAATTCACTTTGCAGTATTACATAGTTGCGTTGAACGTTATGACGGAAATATGACTGAACAATATGAATGGATTAAACAAGATCTTGAAGATAATAAAGATGCTATCTGGAAAGTAGTTATGGTACATCGACCAGTATTTGCTTCATCAGCACGAGACCAAAACGGAGATTATGATGATTTGAAAGAAGGACTTCTCCCAATTGTTGAACAATATGGAGTTGATATAGTTTTATCAGGACATGACCATTTTTATGAGAGATTATTGCACAACAACATAACTTATATTGTTACTGGGGGCTCTGGTGCTCCACTCAAAAAAATTATAGATGCTTATGTACTAGAACAATCACAATATGCCGAATCGACATTACATGTTGTTTTATTGGATGTATATGAAAATCAGATGGATTTGCGAGCAATAAATACTAGCTATGGAATAATAGATCGATTTACAATAAATAGAATCAGCAAACCAGATTTACATGTTGAAAACCTACCTAGTGCTCGAGAAATGCTGCTATCAGAAGCGAGTACTATTGATATTATCATTAACAATATAGGAGAAGAAGATATTCTTGTAGAAACAACTGCAATAGTTGAGTGTTCTAATGGTGAGGAATGGATTCTAACTGTACCAGCATTAGTGAAAAATGGAAAAGCTGTTTTCAGTTTAGAAACGAATTATACGGATGTAGGGTCATATATATGGACAGTTAGACTAGACACAGAAGAGGAAGTAGATGAGGTAGTAGAAGAAAATAATGAAGTTTCTTTTATCTTTAATATATATGAAGTAACCGAGGAATCTCCGTTCTTTGGGGAAAACATCTGGAGTATAATTAGTATTTCTACTACTATTCTACTAGTAGCTACTATAAGAGTAAAAATCAGAAAGAAAAAGAATTAATCATATCTCTTCTCCTCTTTTTTCTTATTTCAAAGATTTAACCTTGTTGGTAAGGTCTCCTTATTAGATAAAGACCCATACAAGAAGAAAGGGGGTAGAGAGAGAGAAGTAAGGCAAATAAAAAATATTGGATAGATGATAGTTTTAAATCTTCTAAAAGGGGGAGGTTGATTTCTTCTCTTTGAGAAGTATGTTAAAACAGTAATTATTTTTAGAAACTATAATATGTTATGACACACTATGTTTAATTATGAGTAAAACTACGATTCAAATTGACAGTGAGCTTAAAGAGATGTTAGAACGACTTAAAATTCATCCTAGGGAACCTTATTCCGATGTCATATCTCGCTTGCTTTCTCTCAATTCTGAATCCGCCGAAGAAATCCTTAAAATAGCAAACATGGTTCAAAGGGAAAAGATGAGAGAACTCTGGGATAATGAAGACGACGAGGTTTGGAACAATGTATGAATTTGGGGATGTTATTCTAACAGAGATAACTTTTACTGATTAAGATATCGTTAAGAAAAGACCTGCTCTAGTTCTTTTTGAAGAACACGATAATGTCATTGTTGTAGGAGTTACAAGTAATCTGAAGATGCAAGGTATTAGGTTATCAGTTGAGGAAGGAGCAGTAAAAGAAAGCATTATCAAAACAAATTATATATTCACAGTCAGTAAAAAAATTATTACTAGCAAATTATTCAAGTTAAAGAATGAAAAGAAAAAAATAATCTGTGAAGAACTTAGGAACAAAATCCGTGGGAATTTCTCACTTTAGTAGTTTTAAAACATTTTCAGAGATCTTTCCCAGGTATATAAAATAGGTGTCTTCTAGATTCTTTTTTTCATCTAGGAGGTTGATTTTCTAACTAAACTATATTAAGATTATGGGAATCATGGAAACCTGTTCATGTCATGTAACAAGGTGAATTCACTAGTACAAGTAGAGGTCTTGATTGTTATAAGAGTTATTCGACTTTGAATTGCTAGGTAAACAAATAGAAAAAAACATTACTAGAGGGATAGAAAACTGTTTTTCTGTTAGAATAAAGTTACAGAATCTGTAGAATCTTTTGAGGGAGAAAAACGCGAAAGATTTTTATTTCTTAAGAACTAATGTTATTGATTCTAAATTCAAATTTGAGTTTAAACGAAATTAGTAATTGAAAAAAAGGGTGAAAAAGTGAAAAAGATAAGAATGAAATTATTTATGAGTTTAAGTGTTCTCATTATTGGTTTTTTAATAAGCACTTCTTTGCTTAACACAATTAGCACACAAGCTCTACTAGATAATAAGGATAATCAATACAAGATAGATTCCTTTGATAGATCTACTTGGAAATGGTTCATCACAGAAGTCGTTTCCACCGAGAGTACAAGTAGTTTTTACAAACCTTCTCTTTCTGTCGATACTTTAGGCAATGTGCATATAACTTGGCATGATGAAACTGAATATGCTGGAAGTGGATCAGATTTTGATATCTTTTACAAACGCTGGGACGCTACTACCTCCTCATGGACAATGACAGAAGTTGTTTCCACTGAAAGTACAGCAGAATCTCTAGAACCTTCTCTTGCTGTTGATTCTTCTGGTAATGTCCATATAGCGTGGGGAGATGGAACTGATTATGCTGGAGCTGGAAAAGATCCAGATATCTTCTACAAATCAACTACCTCTGAATTAGAAACTGAACTTGCGTCCTTACAAGGATTTGTTGTTCTTACAAGTTTGATACTTGGTACCTATATTTTCTTTTTTACAGTTACTAGAACTCGTAAGAAAAAATCTAAACCGAACTAGTTTTAACTAGTTTTTCCTTTTTTTCTTTAATCTATAAATGTCTCAGGACACTTTTTCTATATGTTATCGGAGCTTAATTCTAAATATCTTTGAATTATCAACATTTAAAAATATGAGAAAACCTTGATTCTTGACGTCAAAATTTTTGTAATAAGTGAATAGTTATAAGATTTCTCTTTTTATGTTTATTATAATTGGATTTCTACTGGGAGAATTAAGATGTTTAGTGTTGTTAGCTTTCTAATTACTCTACGAGAAACTATTGAAGCTGCTTTGATCATTGGTATCTTGTTAATTTATGTTATCAAAATAGATAAGAGGAAATTATCTCGAGATATCTGGATTGGTACTATCGTTGGAATTCTTGTCTCTATTGGTGCAGCTTTCGCTTTCAACTACCTTTTGGGTGGTTTTGATCAATATGAGAAGTATATTGAAGGATTTTCAATGGTAATGGTAGCTATTTTTTTGACTTGGATGATTATTTGGATGCAACTTACTAGTAAAAACATTAAATCTAAACTGGAATCAAGGATTAATCAATCGATTAAAAACGAACAAAGGTTTGGTCTAATGTTTTTAGCTTTCATTACTGTCCTAAGGGAAGGTATAGAGACTGTTCTTTTCCTTACAGGAATTGAAGCATCAGGAGAAGAAGGTGTAACTATTCTACTCTCTGGTTTAGTGGGTATATTGGTAGCATTAATCATTACTATCATCATATTTTTTAGTGGAAAAAGTATTAACATCAAACTATTCTTCAATATAACTAGCATTCTGCTAGTGTTATTTGCAGCAGGTATGTTAGCTTATGGTTTTCATGAATTTCAAGAATTAAATTGGTTTGGGGCAGAAAATAGCTGGTTAAATAGGATCGTTTGGGACACAAGTACATTTCTAAATGACAAAACCAACGAGTTTGGAAAGTTCTTGAGAGCTCTTTTTGGTTATCAAGATAAGCCCACTTGGATAGAATTAATTGTTTATTTTGGATATTACCTATTATTAGCTTTAACATTTGTAATAGTCAAAAAGAAATCAAAGAATAAAAAAAATCTAATGATCAAAACAGAACAGAGAGTAGAAAATGTATAAGGTTTTTACATTTTTCGTTTTCTTTTTCTCTTCTGATTAATGTCTTTTAGTTTTTCCAATTTCATTTCAGTGTTCTTATTAGGATTACAAGGGGGATCAGCTGTTCTTAAAGAACAATTTTTACACAAGATAGTGTTCTTGTTTTTACGTATACCATTATATAGAATTGTGCAAAAAATAGCATTACAAAAAGACTTATTTTCAGATTCCATGATGGAATTAAGACTACAAGTGCTACATATCCTCCTAATCCTATAGGTCATTTCTCTTTTTCTACACTAAAACATAATGTGGGTGGGAATATTTAAATATCCATGTGGGACATTAAATGTGGGAATATAATGACTTCAGATATTAAAACTAGAAAAGTTGATTCAAAAGGTAGAGTTATTATTCCTCTAAGAAATGAAGAACAGGTTTTCATGGCTGAAAAGGAGGGAGTGATACTTATCAGTCCAAGTGAATCTTCTTTAGAATTAGCACTACAATCATTAGAAAAGAAGACAAAAGAAGAACAAACTAAGATGATAAATGATTGGTTTCAACTTATAACAGAAGCTGGACTTGAAGATATGTGTTCAAATAAAATTCATGGGAGTATTGGTAAAAGCCTTGTTAAGAAGAAAAACAAAATGGAGGAATAATTACCTTGACAAGAGCAATAAAAACCATATTTATCGATACAACAGCATGGTTTTCTTCTAGAGCACAATTTCAGAGTGTAATTCTTAATCAGTGGGAATTAGTTACTAGTTCGTTAGTTGTTTATGAATTTTTAAAAATAATAGAACAGGAATTAGAGATTGCAACTCAAAAAGCCAACAATAATAGATACAATCTTTTAATGAATTTAAAAGGAAGATTTCCTGAATTACTCTCTTTTTGTAATGTGAAAATCCTTCCGCTTGATATTAAAGTGATTGATTTGAATTCAGTCTACAAGCTTATTAAGAAGCATCAAATTGACGTTGGTGATGCTTTGAATTATTTATTACTACAACGAAAAGAAATAAACTATATTTTATCTGATGATAAAGACTGGAATCGATTACCTAATGTAACAGTAGTAGATGATGAACTTCTGAGAAAAGAAAAAAAGAAATGAAAAAAGATTCAGGAAAGATAATATTCTAATTTACGAGGGATTGTCATATTTGCAAGTTTGATAGTTTGTGCCTTTGTTTTTAGTTCTTTGTTACTCGAGTTCGTAAGAAAAAATCAAAACAGAACTAGTTTTAACTAGTTCTTACTTTTTTTACATTTTTCTTTTTCTTTTCTTTTTCTTTGTTTTTAATGTCTTTTAGTTTTTCCAATTTCATTTCAGTGTTCCTATGAGGATTACAAGGGGGATCAGCTGTTCTTAAAGAACAATTTTTACACAAGATAGTGTTTTTTCTTTTACGTATATCATTATATAGAATTGTTGCAAAAAATAGCATTACAAAAAGACTTATTTTCAGATTCCATGATGGAACTAGTACTACAAGTGCTACATATCCTCCTAATCCCAACCCTAGAGAAAAGCGCATGAATGCTTTAATCCACTTGTTTTGAGGATTGAGCATAAGCTGGATTAATGCTAATAGAACCCCGAAAATAGTTACATATCCGTTATTTATTGGATTAGTTTTAAAAAACTCCATGAATGAATAAAAGACGATTGAATAAATTATGAAGCCAATTATTGAACTTGTACAACCTACACAAAGGTATATAGAACCTATTTTAAAGATGTGATTTCTGTATCTACTGCATGTCGGATGATGTGCCATATATGTCCAAGAAGAGATCTTAAATTTATTCCACAAATAGTGTAGTTGTGAAGATTTGTTGACTTCAATATCTATTTTTCTATACGGTGAGAGTATTTGTTCTTCTTTCTCCATTAGATAACCTTGGTGTTTTTTGTTCTTGAATCCTTATAACATTAATAAAAGATGAGCTTTCAATCAAATTTTACGTTTTTACTCTTCAAATCTATTTCCATTAAAACTTTATTTTCTATAATTTTTGTGGGTTTTCCTAATGTTAGCAATAATGATGAACTAATAATTAGAGTTGTAGAACTTTCATAAAATTTCATTTTATAATAATTAGGATGGCTCTTATAGAACACACCCACCCATACTTTTTCTGGTGAAGCTAGTACAAAATTAGCTCCAGAATAATCCCAACCATTTAACGTTGCTTCAACTATTTTTCTACTCAAATTCCAATTGTTTTTTTTCATTCCTGTTAAGAGTGAAAAGAAAAATAGTTCTGAATCTGTTGACCCCTCAGGACGAAATACTTCTTCATCGTAATTTTCGATTTGACTTTTTATTGTACCATTATGAGCAAAAACAAATTCCTTATTATTATTGTGCCAATAAAAAGGATGATTATTGTGAAGATTAACTTCAATATCGGGAGATGCGCGTCTTGCATGTAAAATAAGTAATTGAGAGCGTAAATTTATCCATTCATCTATTGGAGCATTTTGAAAAATCGGTTCTACAAAGCAATGGGTCGCAAAATGACCTTTTTCATAAAATGTATATCCGAAACCATCAGCATGAGTATATAATTTGTCTTGATTGTGCTCATGTAAGTCTCTTTTTTGCCCCTCAGGATAATCAACACAAGCATCCAAAAAGTCCTTGTAAACACTTTTTTTCAATGGTTTACCTATTTGAACCAAGATTCTACACATAGGTTTCTAGTAATATATTTTGGTCC
>BPTO01000168.1 GCA_023705985.1 Candidatus Heimdallarchaeota archaeon
GACCACCGAGATCTACACTCTTTCCCTACACGACGCTCTTCCGATCTAGCCAAACATTTCATCAGAATCTATCTTAATCAAATTTCCTTTTAGAATTTCTCTTTTTTCTTTTCTTATTGTTTCCAACATGATATCACCATCTTTATTTTTCTTAATAAAATTATCATCATTATAACAAAAAAGAGGAGAATTCAAATAAAAATTAAGAAATCTTGAGCAAATATCTTTTCTTGAAATTTTATCCCTATTTCTAATTTTGTGGTCTAATATAGTTGAAACTATTTCTTTAATATCCTGATTAGTTAAAGAAGTTTTATTTCTATAGATGCTATTGAAAAATTTTGTTCTATATTTTAAAATTAAATATTTTCTATAAGTTTCCATTTTTCTTAAGCTACCAAAATAATAACCAGAAGACATTCCCACAAAATCTTTTTCTCTTAATTGTTCCTTAAGATTTTTAGGTCCATATGAAATAGAAGAACCTTCTTCATCGAAAAAAAGTTGATAATTATTTCTATAATTTTTCTTATAATTGTTAATATAATCATAATAAAGAATATCTTTGCTTATGTGGAGTAAATAGAAATCAAACAATGTATCTCCTCTATCACGATGTATCTGATAAATGTAATCAATAATTTCAAAAAAAGATTGATTCGGCTTTAAAAAGCGAAACAATTCATCTTTTAAGTTCTCATCTATAAACAAGGGAAAAAATTTAATATTATATTCTTTAAGAAATTGCTCAAAATCATTCAATTTTTTAAGGCATTTTATACATAGCTTAATATTATAAGGATTAGTTTTATCTAAATGAATATTAAAAGGTTTTTTTTCCGTTCCCAATGAGTTATAAGAACTAGGAAATCCTACTTTTACACCATCAGTATTGCAAATAGGACAAAAGGAATTTTCTTCAACTGTATCTGAAGTAATAAAAAGAATTGTCTCTAATCGAGTATCAATTACTTTTCTAGGTAAATCAGGATTATCAAAATCTAGATATACATACAGATTATTACTTATCTTTCTGAATTTTTCTCCTATCTCACTTTCATGATCATTTTCATTCTCTTTAAAATCATCTTTATTAAGATTTAATTTTTGTAGAAGTTCTTGTAGAAAACTTAATAATATTAGTCCTATTCTTTGCATTTTTTTGTTTGTAAATTCAGGTATAATTTCTTCTACTTCATCTGGTTTTTCATGAAGCAAGCTTAGAACTTCTTTTTCCTCTTCTGTTAATTTATTTATTTCTTTTAGGAATTTTATATCTTTAAATTTATGTGCTTTAATTTTTTTATTAGGATTATATACAACATTGCTATCGAAAATTGCTCCTAACTTAAAATGAAATAGAGAAAAAGTACCAAGACCGCTTCTACTACCAATTCTTTTATTAGCATCAGTCATAGCATATATAAAATCATTAAATTCAAAGTTTTGAAGGATGTCACGATGATTTCGTAACCATTTTATAGGGTTTTCCACAGAAGTATTAGAAAACATCTGTTCATTATTAAAAGATAAAAGTGTAAATCCTGCATATCTAGGTTTCCCTTGAACCATTTCAGTGTTTACAACTATGATATGAGGGTATTTGGTCGTAATTTTATCTATCATGTTATCAATATTACTATCAGAAATGTATGACGAACCTAATTTTTGTTTGTTGTACTTTTCAATAAAATTTATTGCTTCTTTAATCAAACAACCACCTCAATACATCCAAACCCCATCGCATTTTTTTCTCCTAAACCAGTTTCGTATGCAAATTGTAGCAATTCTGGGCTCCCTTGTACATCAAACTTTAGCTCCGTACATTTTCTGTAACTATTCTTAATCTTATTTCTGCGTTCTTTTAGGTTATGTATTTTTGTTATTTCAAAGTTATCTTCTTTTGGTTTTCGACCATATCTTTTATAATAGCGATTACATAAATTCTTATGTAGATTCTCATGAAATTTTTGATCTTGAGGTCTTAAATCCCATTCTTTTAAATTACCTTTATCATCTAACCTGTTAGTTTTTACGTATATAGGTGACAAGGTTTTCATTGTGCATTTATTTGGAATTTCTTGTTTTCGAAGAATGCTCACTGTTTTTACTAAAAATTTTACTCTTCCTAGAATAAACTCGGATTCTTGTAATAGTCCTGTCACAAATCCTTCAATAAAATCAGGATCAACTGCAGAGATATAAAAATATCCTTTACTAAACTGCAACCCGCTATTGTGTTTTATTCTATCTTCTAGTATAATGTTAGAAAATGTATAGTACTTATATCCTGTATGTGAGTGAAGAAAATTCGATAACTCTCCTTTAGCACTCTTCAGTCTGTGTAACAGCATACTTGCTAACAGATATTGATAGTCATAAGCTAAAGGTTCTGTTGAAATCTTTTCTATTTCTATTTTTGCTCTCAAATATTCACACTCTTCTCATAGATTTCTACTTTTCCTAATTGTGTTTATTTAAAAAAACAAGATTATAAAAACGTTTCGTATTCGTGCAAAGATAAAATAAATACATGATTGTTTCATTTTTTCGCAACAATAAAGTTTAATTACATCGAGTGAAAATACATCCTTGTGAAGACACTTATTACTCCTTTAGGGTTTGACACTACGCAGATGGTTTCTTTCATAGGTAAAGAAGGGATAAGCAAAGGTGATCGAATAATAGTATTAAAACCTAAAGGAAGATTAGATGATCGGGGAAAAAACGCCTTTGATGAGATGTCGAAATTGATTGCTCAAATCTCTTCAGGTATTATAGTTGATGAGGTAATATTAGATGTAAGCAATTTCACTTTATTGATTGAAGAAATAGCTGCAATTTTTAAAGGAATAGATGATTATATATCAGTGAATATATCAGGAGGAGTCAGAGAAATAATAATTGCTTTAACAGTGAACTGTATCTTGTTTCATAGTAAAATCTCTAATTTATACAACTTCTCTGACAGATTTAGGGAGATGAAAGCTATTGAATTACCTTATTTAGCATGTAGAATAGAAGGTAATGAAAAAATGCTATTGGATTTATTAGTTAAACATGGATCTCTATTTTATAAAGATTTGAGTAAAATGATGGAAACATCAAAAAGTACTATATCTAGACTTGCATCAGATTTAGAATTTAAACATCTTATTAAAACTGAGGAAATTAAAAAGGAGAAAAGAATAATAATTACTTTAACTGGTCGATTAGCTTTACAAATATCGTAGAAGTAAACCGCATCTTCTTTCATAAGAAAGTATAAATCAGACCATTATGGGATTGAAATTAAATAACTCCTATCATCTATTTACTTCTTACTAAGGTATAAATCAGACCATTATGGGATTGAAATTTGCTGTGTTAGATAATCGCTTTGATAAAGCACTTATGGTTTGAATCAGACCACTATAGGACAAAAAACCACAGCTAAAATACTGAATAAAGTAGAAGTTATTTTAAGATGATTCTAGCATCTACAGTAAAGATATCTTGGTCATTGGCAATTAGTGGATTAATGTCCATCTCCGCAATGTAATCTCTATATTCCCATGCCAGTTTAGAAAGTATCACCATTTGTTCTGCTAATTTTTCTCGGTCAACCTTTACCATACCTCTAAAGCCATTTAATAAATTCTGTGTCTTTATTTCTTCTATCGCACTAAGTGCTTGTTCTTTTGTACATGGACACATTCGAAAAACCACATCACGTAAAACCTCTACAAAGACACCACCTGGTCCTATCAAAATCACAGGTCCAAATGTTGCATCTATCTGGCTTCCTATTATTAATTCTATCCCCTTTTTGACCATCTTTTCAACTAGGACTCCTTCAATTTCCTTGTTGGCAAATCGTTGCATATAATCTCTATACGCACCTCTTACTTCTTCTTCTGTATCAATTCCAATTACAACTGCACCTTCCTCTGTTTTATGCAAAACATGAGGACTCATAAGTTTCATTGCTACGTTTCCTTCGAAATCATGAAAAGCTTTAACGGATTCTTCCTCGCTTTTTACAAAACATGAAGGAGGTAAAACTAAACCTAACTTCTTCAGAATTTCCTTTGCTTCATGCTCTAATAATGCTTTTCTACCAGATTTTTTGACATTCTCAAATATGTTTATCACTTCACTCATAATCTTCACCTATTGTTGATTCAAAGGGGATTCATTGGCGTTGTGGCGTTCTAAGAATTTTGCATACTGTGTTAACAATCCCACTGCACGAACAGCTCTACCTGGGCTATCAAAACAGGGAACATCTTCCTCAAGTAATTTTTCTGTTCCCCAAATTGCCTCATTGCCACCTACAAGAGCTGTTAGAAAGGGTTTCTCTTTTCTTTTTGAAATCTCTTTAGTGATTTGTATATATTCCTCTATATTCAGATTTGGTATGCAAGGAAGGCAAAGATTAACAACACTATCGACGCTAGGATCGTTATATACTGCTTCTAGAGCTATTCGATAGTCTTCAGCTGTAGCACTCCCGGTAATATCAATAGGGTTTTCTGTAGAATAAAAAACTGGAAAAGATTCATCTAGCTTCTTTTGTGTTTCTTCAGATAATTTTGCTAGTTTTAAATTACAGTCAGAAACCATATCTGAAGCCATAACTCCAGCACCACCCCCATCTGTAACAATAGCTACTCTATCACCAGCTGGTAGAGGTTGTGTTCCAAAAGCCAATACGCAATCTTCAAGATCACCCCATGTAGTAACTCGAATAAATCCTGCTTCAGCGAGAAGATCATCCACTACAGCATTATTTGATGAAAGAGCTGCTGTATGGGATGCTCCAGCTTTAGCCCCTGTTTCCGTTCTATTTGCTTTAATTCCCATGATTGGTTTCTTTAATGAAATTTCTCTTGTTTTTTCAATGAATTTTCTACCATTCTTGAAATCTTCAAGATAAACTAATATCACCTTTGTTTCTTCATCACTACCCAGATAATCAATGCAATGTGCTTCATTAATATCTGATGCATTACCATAACTTATGAACTTCGATACCCAATTTCCACTACCAAGACGATATAACTGATCAATAAAAGCTGCACCAAAAGCTCCACTCTGGGTAAATATCGATATTTTACCTGATTTTGGTCTTTTGAGTTTTGATTCAGGTAGGAACATTGTATCATAACCAAGTTTAGGAGCATATAATCCTAAACAATTGGGACCAATAACATTAATTCTGTATTTATTCATTATTTCAAGCATTTCTTCTTGAATCTTTTGCCCCTCAACTCCTATCTCAGAAAAGCCACCTGTTGTGATAATCACTTTTGTTATTGATTTCTTACCACATTCTTCAAGTGCTTTGGGAGCATACTTTGCAGGAACTATAATAATAGCAACATCTATAGTATCTTCAATATCTAAGATTGATTTGTACAAAGGATACTTCTTGCCAGCAAGCTCATGTTCCCCTCCCCTAGGGTTCACAAGATAGAGTTTTCCTGGAAACTTTTTCGCAAAATTCTCTGCAACAACGCCTCCCGGTTTAAGAGGATTAGTAGAAGCACCAATTACACAGAAACTTGTTGCATCAAAAAAATTCTTAAGTTTATTGGACATATTTTTCATTCTGTTCTTTAAATATCTGATTAAAAATCTTGTTTTCAGCACATGAAAATCATATTATGTAGTAAGCGACATTTTTAATCGCTTTCATAAGTTTTAAGAATTATTGAATTTGAAAAGAGATATAAAGGTGTTAAACCCATAAATCAATATGGGACGTAATCGGTTTCTATCTAATTTAATTGCTCTGATTTTAGGTGGAGCAGTTATCTATCCAATAGTGAATTTTATCGATATTACATCACGTGGAGGAACTATAAGTGCAAATGTTGGTACGTTTCTATTGGGTGGTTTTCTTTTGGGATTAATTGCCTATAAAAACGATGGAATAAAGATAGCTGCAGCTATTTCACTAACGATTTTCATAGTAGCTACTATTTTTGGTGTAATAATGATAGTATCTGGAGGAGGAGTTATCGGAGACTTCTCAAAAGACGTTGTTGAACAGATATTTGGATCTGTTTTGGGTTTGACGATTATCATAATTGGAATAATACTCATCGTAGGCTTTGCTATTTCTGCAGGATTGTTCATAGCTGCTTCAGCAATAGGATCAGCCATTGGTAATAGTATTTGGAGAGATAAAGAAAAGGAATTTGAAGCTAGAGGAGCATATAGTCCAGATGCTTATCAGCCAGCTCAGCAACCTTATCAGCCAGCTCAACAACCTTACCAACAAGCGCAACAATCAAGAGTCAAAGTATGCCAATATTGCGGAACTGAAGTTCCTAGCTCTGATAGTTTCTGTATAAATTGTGGAGCAAAGATTTAATTTATTCTCTTTTTCATTATTATTTATATTTTAAGTAAAAAACACATCAAGGTGCATAACATAAAAGACAACTTTTTTTATTTCATCAATATCCACATTCTTAATGATAGATGACACTCCAGTTTTTTGGTCAGCTCCTTATCAAAAAGAGATATTAGCTAAAATTGTAGAAGTTAATGAAAATGAACTGAGATTCAATCAAGCATTATTTTATCCCAGTGGTGGAGGTCAACCACACGATTTAGGAACCATGAGATATCAAGGTTGTACTCTACCTATCATTGAGGTTTACACAGTCGATAGAGAAATTTGGCATAAAACAGATTCTAAAGAAAAAATAGATTTTCAAGTCGATGAAGACGTTCAATTAGAACTAAATTGGAATCACCGATACAACTTAATGAAAAGCCACACAGCTCAGCATCTATTGTCCTATTTCCTTCAAGAAATGTATGAATGTGAAACAATCAAAGCTAATTTTGATGAAGGGAAGATAGAAATCGAAATATCAAAAGCGCTAAATCTTAGTGATGTGGTTAGAGTTCTTGAAGAATCCAATAACCGATTAGAAGAAGATGCTGATGTTAAATCTATCATTGTTAATCAGAAAACTTTCCAAGAAGAGTATAAGAGTAAAATTAGAGGTAAAACATCTGATGAAAAAAGAGTTAGGATGATACAACTAGGTGATTTTGATCTTGTGTGCTGTGGAGGAGTACATGTCAAAAAATTGTCAGAAGTAAGAGGAATATTTCTTGAAACAGTGAAAAATAGAGTTATAAAACTTTACACAGGTGAAAAAGGTATCAATTACACTAATAGACAAAGAGCAAATCTTCATGCGCTTGAGGAAATAACAGAGAAAAAAGATTCAAAACTATTTGAGCTTGTTAAGAATAAATTAAAGGAAAATGAAAATCTGGAGGAAGGAAATATACTTCTGTTGAGATTCCTCTTTCAAAAAATTCACCATTGGTCAGAAAAAATACAGAATTATTCTGTAACACTTTTAGATATCCCCACTCTTGACAGAATAACAGTTCAGGCAGCATTAAAGGAAGTAGAGGAAGAGATATTTATTGCCATAACAGGTAAAAATGCTATTCTTTACCTTATTTCTACTAATGAACGCATAAAAGCAAATGAGGTAATTGATAAAATAAAAGAGAAAACAAGAGCTAAAGGCGGAGGTAATAAGGGGTTTGCACAGATGTCAGTTAAGGATATAGAAGAACCTTTACAACTAGTTAGGGAAGTACTATCTTCCCTGTAACGAATTCTTAATACCAATCTTCTTTTGATGCTATATATGTATAAGTTACAGGATCATGTTTATCGTTTCTTTTAACCTTCTTCTCATCAACTAATTTGTTAAGATGAGCAGTCATATTAGCTCTGGGAGCTAGAATATTGTAGGGGTGATACCACTTAATTCCTTGTGCACCATGTACTCTTTCTATCAAGTCATCGACTGTTAGAAATTTTCGTTCTAGCATAGACATCACTAATTGGCTTTCAAATTCTTTGAATGCTCTAACCACATCTTCGATGTAGGGTTTAACATGACGACCTTCTTGTTCTAGGTCATGAGCAGGACACAGAACGGAGATTTTTGC
>BPTO01000169.1 GCA_023705985.1 Candidatus Heimdallarchaeota archaeon
CAAGTAAACGTTTATTTGAGCTTTGGTTCTTACGAAAATTATTATCTTTTCCTCACTTTTCTTAATTGTTAATAGAGCTGATAATAGTGCTGCTGTTTTCCCCACTCCTGTTTCAGTGCTTATTAGAATCGGTTTTTGGGAGGATAGTAAGGAAAGTATCATGCTTTTTTGAGTTTTTTTAATACTAGGATATGGGAAAATAAGATTGGCTATATCCCAAAGCTGCTCTATATTTACGTTAGTCTGAAACAAGATCTAACCTTCCTTTGACAGCTTGATAAAGTTCATCAGCTCTTGGTTTCATGAAAAGGTTTTCCAACACGCCTAGAGTGAGTTTTTGAGGATTAAGCGATTCTTCGTTTGGAAAATAGGAAGAGATTTTTTGAGCTTCTTCTCGTGTACAATTTGAAATAAACTGAATATAGACAATATTATCATTATAGCCGTCATCAAATTTCTTCATAGTTTTCTTGTCACTTTGTTGTTGGTTTTTTGAGAAAGTTCTAACAACATTGAGCATAGCTTTGGTTCTATTACTCATCTTCTCGCTAATTTTGTTGTTGAAGAGTTTCTGTTGATTTCTAGCTAGAACTTTCTGGACATTCAGTTGAAGAGATATTTTCTCGAAATTTTTCTCTCTACTCAAGTATTTGTAAAGAATCTTTTCTTCTAATGTTCTATGAGTGATGAAAATATACCTTTCTCCTTCATTCTCTTTCCTTTCAGTAAACCATGTCACTCTTTTTGGGACATTAAAATAAATCTCGGCATCAGATTCTACTTTCATTTTTCTTGTGACTATCAAAACATTAAGCTTACCTGAGTTATAATCTTGAATTAATTTATCTTTTTCTTTTTTAGAATAATTACTGGACATGAACCTATTTGATAAACCTAAAGTCGCTATACGAATAGGTAAGATATTAGCTATAGTTTTGTTGTTTACGATAACTAAGAATCGAGAATAGTTTTTTTTCTCTCTTAAATTACTGATTAACTGAATTAATCTTGAAATTTTAGGGTGTTCTGTTTGAGTTTCTAGAAGTTCAATTTCACTAATTAAATCTTTAATAAAACGTGAATTTACAAATCTCTGACGCCATTCATAAAGATAAGTTGAAGAATTACCTTCCAAGACTTTTTTTCTTTGAAATAGAATATAATGTTTAGCTGCTCTTAGACCATAAATTTCCAGTAATTCTTTGATATTTTGGATGTTAATATACTCAACCATTTTTTGTATATACCCATCTGCTTCCGTAAAACCATATTCTAGATGTAGTTTTTCAGAAAGTTTTTTTATCTTGCTCTTAATAGTAAAAGGATTAAGATCTAATTTTTTCCTAAAAAGAGTTTCATACTCTTTGAGAGTTCTATTCAATTCATAAACTAAATTGTATATGGACTTATTTAAGGGTACAACGATATGTTTCTCTTGAGATTTCAACAAGCTATTCTGAATCATTGGGTTGTCTGATCTGCAGAACTCTATCTTTGTAATCATTAAATTGGAACAGATTTCAGCTATTTCTTCTTCTTTAGCAAAAGGATAAGCTGTAAATCCCATCACTTTCACAAGAGAGTTTGTTTGATAGAATACTTCCAGTAATTTTACACTAGCATGTTTACCTTTTATTGTGTGTACATGGTCAAAGATTAGAAAACTAAAATCGTTCGAATTAAGGTTCTTCCGTAATAGGTCATTGTGAAATAAGTGAGGGGTAATGATTACAATTTTATTTTGAGAATAAGCTTTTTTACGCTTTTCTGTTGATTCTAACGAAGAAGGGAAGTAAACCTTTGCTTCCAAATTCTCTTTGTTTTCAAAATATTTCGCATATTCCTTCTTTAGATTCGAATTCGGGATAACAATCGCTATCCTTTTTTCAGGATGTTTAAGACTGTAATGACCGATTATTGATAGAATAATATTTTCTTTATCTAAGTTGACTGGATGAAGTAAAAGCAAATTTTCTTTTGACGTAAGACCCAAAATTATCTGGCTGTAAGTATCAAGAGTATCTCTCATTTCCAAACCCTCTTATCTAATCTAACAATTGCAGTAATGATTTTGTCACTCAACCTTCTATCTGTAATTTGATTTAAAAAGAAGGAAAATAATCACAGTATTTTAGAATAAAGTTGAAATTTAAAAAAACTTAAATAAACATTAAAAACATGAGATTGAAAAGAAAACAGGTTTTTGAATTGGCGATTGTTTGGTTAGAATCAGAAGATATTTATCTCTTTGCAATAGAAGCTCTGATTACAGTAGGTTTTCTTGCAAGTTGTATAATTGCTTGGTTTCTTAGAACTAAGTTTCCAAAACAATCCTCAAAAGGATGGATTTGGATAAGTCTTGGCTTATTTAGTATTGCAATACATGGAGTTTTTGATGCCCTAGATACGCTTAAATGGGATGTTGAGAGTTTAAAGGATTGGTTAAACTTCTTTGACGGGCTATTCTTTGTTCTGGGAATATTGCTAATTGCAATTGGAATTTATTGGATTGCTAAACTAGGAGCTAAAAAATGGGGTAATTAATATGGTAACCATAGATCCACATCCTCCTAGCGAAACTTTGGAAATCATTAAGGCTGTTTTTGATGTTCTAACAGTTGTTGCTTTCATAATTCTTTTAATTGTGATTTTATACGCCAGAAAAAGATTCCCAATGTTTGAGAAGAAAAGAATATTCGTTCCTCTATTGATATTCTCTATTTTAGGTATCATTTCGACAGCTATGGATGCGTTTGATGAGTTTTTCTGGTTTTCTCCAAAAGAATTTTATGACCTTTTTTGGAAACCTACACGTCTGGGGATGTTATTTTTAGGATCTTTACTTTTGTTATACACATTCTATCAGTTTTTTAGGTTTGAGAAAAGACTTTTAGGTGAAGAGTAAATTCTTAATTCAGACACTGAAATGATTAAAGGAATCTATGTCTTTCATGCAAATGGGTTACCACTCTTCAATGTTAATATTGATGATGAGGAACAAATACTTGATGAAATAGTTTTTGCAGGTGTTTCAAGTGCGATAGATATTTTTCTTAAAGAACTTGGACATCAGAATCTTTATTCTATCACAACGACAGAAGGGACTTTAATTTATACAAGTGCACAAGATTTAATTTTCGTGGTTCATGCTTTAACTGTAGAAAAGGAACAATTTGGGAAGTTTCTAATAAAACAAATAGAGTTAGAATTTTTTAAAGCTTTCAATGATACTTTACTAACAAGCGATAAATCTTATGTTGATCGTCTCTTATACGAACCCTTTAAGGAAAAAGCGATGGAAATTTACGAAAAACTATTTAGCCTTTATACTACAAATCCCATTTTCTTTGAGTATTTTCCAAATAATATTCAATTAGGAACCCTCCTTGAATTGCTAGAACAAGAAAAAAATCTATTAGAAGGATTTCCTGATGATACAATTAAATTGATTCGCACTCTATATGAGAATTATGATGATTCAATGAAAGAACCAGTTCTTTTATCTGTAGGTAAATATTTTGGAAACGAACTAATAAGAAGAAGGACGAAACATAAAATTGCATCAAATGTAAGCGATGTAATGAAACTCATTAATGAATTATCAGTTGCTAGGTATGATCCAGAAAAAGAGCAGATAATTCTAAAATTATGTCCTGTATGTAGGGGTAAAAAATCGACGAAACCAATTTGTCATTTCTTCTCTGGATTCATACAAGGATGCTTTGATAATCCCAAATTAACTGTAAATGAAATTAATTGCCAAGCAAAAGGAGATAAGAACTGCGTTTTTCAAATCGAAAGAAAACATTTCTGACTATTTGAACTTAATATATCCTTAAAACCTAATTACCCAAAAATCCAAAATCTGAAAAATAGCCTTTAATTTTTTCATCTCTTATTGCATAATAATATTTTTGCTGGCTGTATAATGGGGATCAAGTGGAGCCCATTGAGCAAGTAAAACATTTGTATCAAGATAAATATTAATGTAAATGATTACTTTGGGAAAGATTTACAGCCAGCGATTAACGGAGATGCTTTTTACATAATGATTTTTCTTATGGAATACGATACAACCTATCAAAATATGAAACAATTTTACGAAATCGAAGTTGATGAAACCACACTTAATCAAATAGAAATTCAATGGAGCATTCATGCTGTGAAATTATTAGGAGCAGGAGAAATTCCAACTGACGCTGATACCGTTAAGATTAGTTTTGAGTTTGCAGATTTACTAATTATATGTTTGTCACTAACTCCAATAGTACTTTTTATCCATAAAAGAAGAAGAAAAAGCTAACTCCAATTTTATTTTTTTTTTCTTCATCTTTAAGTTACATGCAAAATTCGAATTCATTTCTTAGTTACTATCTCTTTCATCTCGGATAATATTTGCTGCTGTACCTGAAGGAACACATGATGTTCTCCTTAGCATCTTATGAGCCTTTTTGAGTTTCTTCTTTCTCCGTTTATCATCTATTTCTTTGTCAGACTGCATTGAAACTCTTCTCTTAAACATTTTTTAATTTGATTAGATTAGTTCTCTCAGTCTACTAATTCTAGTATTGCTTTTTTTTCTTTTCCTTTAAGAATTAGATCAAAGGGTTCTAGAAATTTTCTACCTATCAGTACTTCACTCATTAGTTCGTTCGAATCGATAATTACATCAATTAAAACATCCATTCCTTTGATTGTAGCTGATCCACTTGCTGATCTTAATAAACACTTTTCTCCTGTTACTGATGTTGCATTTACAAATTGATTTTCACTAAATTCAAACGCTGAAAGATTTAGTTCATTATAGAGTTTTATTGGAATTAATACTTCTCCATCATAACCTGTATCTATTAGAGCATTAGATTTAATTTCTTTTTTTCCCGTAGGATCATTCAATGTTAATTCTATTACAGGAGCTAGAACATCTGAATCTATTAGTTTATAATCAAAAGACTGTTTCAATTTATATCCTCCTCAAACCCAATCTTGTTGTTCGTTTTTTATTAGAGATTGGTGATACTATATTGCATTTGTCTTCAAGTTTATTTTCAATCACAGCTTTAATTGCAGCTTTTCTGTCTCCGAAAATTCCTATCATCAAACCTTCTGATATTACGACCCATTTTCCTTCATGATCCTTAACTAAATCTGGAAATATCCTTCTAAATGTAGCATTGTTTTGTTGTCTCATCAGATTTTTAGTATCTTTGATCGCACCTTCAGCTAACCATTGTATAATTGCCTCAGTAAAAGCTTCATTTATACGTAAACCCTTTAGAGCTGCTTTCGATTTGAATTTTGCATATAGTTCTTTGTCAACTTCTTTTATTAGCACAGACATATTTTTACACTAAAATAAACTTACATAACTGAGTTAATAAAGTTAACCTAATACAAGATTAAAAAGATAAGATAGTCTCAAATATTTTTATTTTTTTTCAACTGGGAGGTTGATTTTTCTTATTTGATTTGTAAAACTAATAGAAACTATTATGTATGATTATATGTATATTCTCTTGAGAACATGACTAAATCTAACCAAGAGGAAGTTTTCTCAAAGTTAGTTGAAACTTTGAAGGATAAGTTATCTCAACTATTTAAGGATTATAAAGTGTCTTTTGCTTATTTTAGTGGTTCATGGGTTAGAGGTCATCAAAGTGTTCTGAGTGATGTGGATGTTTTTGTTTCTCTACCTTCTCTTAATACAACACCCCCTAAAGAATTATTAAGTCTGTTGAGTGATTTTTCCAGAAAATCAAGTGAGGTTACAAAGATAGATAATCTCGAAATCACTATCCTAGAGAGAGTACCTCTACATGTCCAATTTCAAGCGATTAAAGAAGGGATATTACTCTATGAAGAATCTAATGATATTAGAGCAACTTTCATTGAAAATCTCTTAAAATACTATTATGATCACAATATCTGGTATCAAAACTATCTTAGTCAAGCAGTTGAAAGATGAAAATTTATGGCAGTTAATTCTGATTTTCTTAAAGAAAAATTAGCGTATAGCAAAAAATACATTGAAAGACTCAGGAGAATTATTAAAATATCTGAAGAAGAATTTTTAGATGATTTTTCTCTTCAACTACAATCTGAAAGGATTTTTGAAGTTATTTCCCAATTAATGCTTGATATTTGTACTCATATTATAGCTCATTCAAGCGAAACTCCTCCCTCTACATATTCTGATTGCATGAAAAAATTAGTAGATGTTGGTGTTTTAGGAGAGGATGAAACAAATAATTTCATTAATATTATAAAAATGAGAAATTTGCTAGTTCATCAATATGGAAAAGTTAATCTAGAAATTCTTTTTGCAAGTTTAAAGATATTAGATTCTGATTTCTCAAAATTCAAAGAAAAAATACTCTCTTGGTTAGAGAATCAGAAGTAATTCAGGTAAATAAGAACTTGCATCCAACTTGATTTTGGGAGGAGTTCTAGGTGTTCTAGGTTTAAAAGTTAAGTCAGAAGAAAGTTATCAATGGAAGAACACTATTTTTCTCTTGATTTTTCACTGTTTTACATCCCTTAAATAAAGTTTATAGATAAGAGTATTATCACCTTATCTTGATATTATGAATAAGATAGCAATCTATGTTTTTAATGATGTAGAAGAATTAGGTCTAGATATAGTCTATAATATACTAAAGATGACTAAAACACTCAAACATCAAGGATTTCTTCCTATAGACCAACCTTTGCAAGTGGATATTCTAGCAGATAAACAGTTAGTTGTTGGTACAAAAGATAAGCGAATCACCCCACATCAAATTGGTTTAGATTTTACTGATTATGATATTCTCATCATCCCAGGAGGAAAAGGAGTAGAAAAAGTTGTTCAGAATCAAGAAATTTTAGATAAGATAAAAGAATTTGGTAAAGAAAAAATAGTCTGCTCAATTGGTTTAGGCTCGATTATTCTAGCTTTTGCTGGATTATTGAAAAATAGAAAAGCAACTACTCATCAAAAACATTTTCAAAGGTTGCAAAAATATTGTAAGGTCGAAAACAAACGTATAGTTGTTTCTGATAATATAATAACAGTAAGAGGTATGCTCTGCGCAGTAGATTTAGCAGAAAAAATTCTTGAAATTTGTTATTCGAAAAGCATTGCTGATATTGTTTTAGAATATATAAATGTTCAGAGAAAATCTAAAGGAATAAGCGTAGTTCTAGGAGAGACAAACGAAGAATAACTAGAAGATTAATCTGTAAATACTTCATTAAGGAAGAATCTCGAGTAAGTTTATTTTATTTGTTTTAACCTAAATAATTATCTTTAGCACTTTGATCTCTAACACTTTGACTTTGAATTTTTTAGCTAATTTTTCATTATTTCATATCCTTTAATCTAAGTTTTTAGAAAAGAGTTTTATCATTTTCTCTTTCAATTCTTCAAGAAGCTTGAATGACACAGTAGTACTCATGGGGGATTTTTTCTTTTCTTTCTCTAGTGTTTATCTAGTAAAAAAACGTTCTACAAAGCTAACTATTTTTAAAGATCGAGAATTCAGCCTTTTCATCCACAAAAGGAATCCCTTATAAAATTGTTTGTTGTTCTTAATCCAGTGATGAAACTAGATAGTTCAGATAGTAAAAATAAGGAAGTTAATCAAAAAAAGACAGTAAAAAATGTTGTTTACAGGATTATATTCAATAATAGTGAATTATCAATTTTACTCTTAATTACACTAATTTCAGTAGTTATAAGGGTCTATTTCAGCTTAAAAACATGGGGTATGATACAAAGCAATGAAGTCTTTCAAAGCTTAGAAATAGCTCATAAGTTAGTATACGGGTATGGAACGCTCTATCCTGAATATCAGCAAGAAAACCTTTTATTTCCAAGCTTTTCACAATGCAAATCATACATGTTTC
>BPTO01000170.1 GCA_023705985.1 Candidatus Heimdallarchaeota archaeon
CCTTTTTCATAATCTGACCAGTAGTTACCTTTGCATCTAAGATACCAGCTATTGTCCACCCCTGCATCATAAGCTTGACTCGTACCTCCGGGGTTGTTGTTGATGAAAGCATTGTGGTGAATGAGATTATCAGAGGATGCAGCGTAGAGGTAGACTCCATATTGCTCATTTTCTTCAAAGAGATTATAAGTGAGAATATTGGAGTCAGAATCCCTCAGAAGAACTCCGTAGTTGTTATTTTTGTAAGAGTTGTTAGTAAGTGTGGTAGAAAGAGTATGGTCTAGATAAGTCCCCCAGACGTTTTCAGCAAAGAGAGAGTTTTCGACTCTACAAGATTCACTATAAGCTAAGAGTATTCCAGTAGTAACATCAGTGAAGTTTTGGTTGCTCACAGTTATATTCCTGCAGTTAATAAAAAAGAGTTGACCATAGACTGAGGTGTTAAACGAACGATCACTAAGATCTGTGAAGTAACCTACAGGGCGACCATTAACCCAGTTGCTGTCTTTGGTAAATCTTTGAGAAAGATAACCTGGACATGAATCATCCCAGATAGCTATCCCTCCTTTGATCAAGGTATTATTGGTAAGGGTTGTAACCCCACTGTTATAAATAACAATACTTCGATTGTTATTATAAAAACTATTATTAACGACGGGCATAAGACCAGAATTGTCCAAAATAAGTCCTTGGTCATTATTGTTACATGTGTTATTAGTTACAGTTGAATAACTTGAGCGTAGTAGATAGATCCCTTTATTGTTTTTAGAACAACGATTATCGGTTAAAATAGAATGTTCAGCGTCTTCTAACCATATTCCTAAGTTATTATTTGCACAATAGTTATTTCTGAGTATAACATTCCCCGGTTGAGTAAGAGCGAGATTCTGTGAATCATAAACAATGAGAATGGCACGTTCGTTAAAATTACAAGTGTTATTGGTTAAAAGAACAGAACGTGAATATATCACCTTAATACCGTCTTTATTGTTTATACATGTGTTATTGTTTATTGTTGAAAAGGGAGAATAACGCAATAGTACACTATAAGTGTTCTTATAGCAAGTATTGTTGGTTATTGTCAAAAAGGGTGATTCACTGGTGTATATCCCATACTCACTTCTAGTTATCTCATTATCCGAAATAACTGAAGAATCAGAATAAGTCAATTTAATACCTCCAGATTTATTATCAATACACCTATTATTAGAGATTAATGTAAATGGAGATCTGTCAACCAATATACCCTTTTCATTGTTCAAACAAGTATTATTGGAAATTATAGAAAAACTTGCATGTGATAGCACGATCCCCATAGGGGTGTTGATACAAGAGTTATTGACAATACTAGCAGTTCCATCAGCAACAGCTAAAATATTTATCCCGTTACCTCCAGCCTCAACGTGACAATTACTGATGATGAAAAATTTACTTGTAAGGGAAATAAGTATACCTAGACTATGGTCAGTTGTAATATTTAACCCTTCAATAAGATAGGGGTTATCAGCTGTACCATTACCTGCAAAACCTAATGTTATGAAATCCTCATCAGAAGTAATACTGATTGGTTCATGGAGAGTAAGTGCCATAGTAGCTGGATATTGTCCTAGATTAACAGAAAGACCAGGAAAGGGAGAGAGAAGTATGATTGTAAGGCTTAACAAAACAATCAAACAAGAACTTTTTTTTAACACATTTTTTTGCCTAAGGGATTTGATACTCATTCATTTCACCTTATAGATTTTAGTTTCCTTTTCCTTTATATTAACCATTGACACTTTTATAGTTATTCCAGTATCT
The DNA here is from genome assembly GCA_023705985.1 of Candidatus Heimdallarchaeota archaeon. Lineage (GTDB taxonomy): Archaea > Asgardarchaeota > Heimdallarchaeia > Heimdallarchaeales > Heimdallarchaeaceae > 18H4-34. Next base: position 1,801 of record BPTO01000170.1, read on the forward strand.
GCACCAATCTTTAAAGCAGAAATAGTACCTAAAGGTATTCTCATGGCTATCTAGTGGATATATCGGTACATGGGAAGAAGTTTGGGGAGCACTTCTCGGAGATGCAATGATGAAACCCGGTGGCAAACTATGGAACTGGTTAACTGATTTTCCACTATCTTATAGCTAGAGAAAACTCTGTATCTCTATCTTCTTTTTTTTTCTCTTGATGTAAGAGCTTATATTAATAAATTACTATGTTAAAACGAGTATAATGGTTAAGGTATTCCTAAAATATTTAGACAAATCTGCTATGGAAAGGATAGAGGAAAATGTTCTTCAGTATATAGGGAATCGTAAAATCGACGATTATTGGGATGAATATATAGGAAGAGAAAATGAACAATGCCAGTTTGGATATAGGGAAATACTTGACCTCTGCACAACAAAGGATTTATCAAAAGATTTACAAGAGATAAAATTTCAAGATATTCTTACAGAGAAAAATCCTATTATGAAAGATGTTTTAGAGGAAACCAATTTATCAGAAGTAGTATGTTTATCAATTGATATAGAAAGAGATGAAAAAAAGCGAGATATAGACCTATCATACTTAGACGTATTTGACAATCTTGTAGCTCTGGAGATAGTTAACACTAATATCGAAAAAATCGAACTGCCAAAAAAGAACTACAAAAAGTTACGAAGATTAAATCTTAATTATAATAAAATTAAGGAAATTGACCTTGAGCAAATAACAAACAACAAAATCCTAGATTTGTGTCTTATGGGAAACGAGACAGAATATATAGACACAGAACCTTTATCTAAGCTAACAAACATGAGTTATTTATCTATAAGTACTAAAAACATCGCTCAACTTGATTTAAGTAATATTAATCAGCACATAAACTATTTAGAAATAGGAACAAGTTCTAAACGGGAAGGAAGAATGAACATTAGACAGCTTGAAAAACATAAAAGTATGAGAGTTTTAGTATTACATGGTAAAAAAGTCTCAAGAGAACAAGATATTCAAACCCTTAGTGATTTACAAGATAGACTCATATATTTTAATGATGAAAAAGAAATTAATGATAAAAAAATTAGACCAAAAAGCTGGGGAGATTACGTGGGAGAATTTGATTATTTAATAGTCTCATGGCACGAAAAAATTGATCCCAATGGCAGAATGATTATGCATGAAACATTAGATTATTGATCTTTCTGGTGTTAATACTATTAGACCTTTAGATGGTGTATGTCGTAGTATTAGCGATTCTTTAATCCACAAATGTAGAGTTAGCCTTTTCTCCTATTAACCAGAACTAAGTCGAAGTTTTCTTTCGACAAAAAGAATCCCTAATAAAGTTAATTGTTGACTTTTCTTACATATTCTACTTAGACAGCGTCTAATAATAATATTTGAAAAAGTTCAATCAGAGATAATGCAGAAAATTCGGAAAATTCGGAAATATCGGAAGCTTTATATTTCAGCTCCATCAATGTTTGTTTACTCAAGGTGATTGGTTTGAATGATAGTAAAGAAACCGAAGAATGTTGTTCATCAGAAGATAAAGCTGTTAGTTGTTGCGAAATCGAAGGAATAGTTCAAATTGATAGCCGGGGACAAATTGTACTACCTCGGGATCTAAGAAAAGACGCAGGTTTAACTGAAGGAACTAAACTAGTTGTGGTCAGACTTCAAAATAAGGGAGAAATAGCTGGTATTTGTTTGTATAAAACTGATAAATTTAACATTGTGGTTAAGGACACTCTCAATCCTGTCATGAAAGAGATATTTACAGAATAGAGGTATAAAAATGGAAAATGATGAAGTTAGAAAAACTGTACGGGATGCTTATGCTAAAGTTGCTCGTTCAAATAAAGTTAATATAGAAACCGAGGAAAAAAAATCTAGTTGTTGTGGCTCTTCTTCAAGTGGCAAAATCGAAAGTTCTAGTTGCTGTGGCTCTTCTTCAAGTGACAAAATCGAAAGTTCTAGTTGCTGTGGCTCTTCTCCTAGAGATATTAGCAAAAGCATTGGTTATTCACTAGATGAAATGAATCTCGTTCCAGAAGGATCTAATCTTGGTCTAGGTTGTGGTAACCCTACAGCTATTGCTGGATTAAAAGAGGGAGATGTTGTATTAGATCTTGGTTCTGGAGCAGGTTTTGATTGCTTCCTTGCATCTAGAAAAGTAGGTGACACAGGTAAAGTAATTGGTGTTGATATGACACCCGATATGATTGATTTAGCAAGAAAAAATGCAAAAATTAACAATTACACAAATGTCGAATTCAGACTTGGTGAAATAGAAAATATACCAGCTGCAGATAATTCTGTGGATTTAGTTATGTCTAATTGCGTAATCAATCTCTCACCAGAAAAACAAAAAGTGTTTGATGAAGCTTATAGAGTATTGAAGCCAGATGGTAGGATAACAATCTCTGATTTGGTTCTATTGAAACCACTTCCTAAGTCTATTAAAAATAGCAAAGCAGCGTTAGCTAGTTGTGTTGCAGGAGCTGTACTAAAGGATAAGTATCTTGAATATATTATGAAAGCTGGATTTAAAGAGATAGAAATAGTAGAAGAGACTTCTACAAAGACTGGGGAAATTGAACAAATTGCTAGCATTGTACCAGAGAATGATTCCTTGTTTTCAGAACATTTAGAAAATATTAACGAACTAGTTCAAAGTATCACAGTTGTAGGAGTCAAAAAGTAAAAGAAAAAATTTCAAGGTAAATATTCTCTCAAACTAGGCTATTTCATTGTAGCTTCTCTTTTTTTTCTATTTTTACCAAGAAAAACGTAATATTTCTTTCTCTAATATTCCCAATCTTCTGCTGGATGAATTTCTTTGCTATATTACTTTCTCTCGTGTGAAGTGTCCGTATTTTTTTGCTAGTCAACAAACAAAAGAAGTGTACATTCTAATTGAAAAAAATAATCATTCCAGGATATTTTGGTCTAGATTAATGTATTTGATTGATATTTTTTACAGGAAATTAATCAACATCATAATTCGAAATTTAATTTCTATTGAAACTCATTCAAAAATAGAGTATTAATAAGCAACATTTAATTATAGCAACTCGATATTATTACTTTAGGGGATTTATCATATGTTTAGTAAAAGAAATCGAGCTGTCAGCCCAGTTATTGCAACAGTATTAATAATTTCTTTAACTGTTGCTGCTATAGCATTGCTATTTACAGTAGTAATTCCAATGCTGAGAGGTACAAGTGAACTCGTTATCATGAGCGTTGTGGAAATTGATGATGACAATAACGGATTGATTGATGGTTTTAGAATTGATCTCAAGAATCTAGGTTCTGTTAATACTGAAATACTGTCTGTTGTAGTTATGCAGGATGCAAAAGCCTTACCAGGATGGGGGTTGTCATCTGATACACTTTCTCTAATAGCTGGAGCAAGTGACAAAGTAATAATAATTGTAACAAACACTTCTCGAGGTGAAGTTTCAGGATTAAAGTTAACATATATTTCAATTCTAACTGTAGATGGGGGTATTGTAATCCATGAAATGACAACTTCTTATCATCAGCCTACTTCAAGTGGATTGGGTCTGGTAGCTATGTATAATGATACATTTTATCCAACAAGCTGGATTTCTGCTTCTGCTAGAGATGGTTTAGCTGCTAGCATTAAAACTGCCCTTGAAGCTGGAGGACAGATGCTACTATCTGGACAACAAGAAATCAAGAAAGTGATTTATACAGCGACTCCTTTCTATGTCGATGCAGCAAATCTTAGAGGTTATATGGAGCATAATTCAAAAGGTTTCATTGTTATGTGTTCAGATGTTATGCCTGATACAATTTTTACAGGTTCTGAAGGGGATGATGAATTTGTAGAAAATTGGATAGAAGAAGGAGGAACAGTTATGTGGATCGGAGATTGGCCTTTTTATTACTCAGGGCATTCAGATGGTTCAAGAACAAGAGTAGGAGCAGCTGGTGCTAGACAAATCTTTGATACCCCCTCAAATATTATTGTGGCTACTAATAGACGAATGGCATTAACACTAAGAGGTGAAGAAGTAATTCCCGATTTTCAACCATTCTATTCCCTTCGACCAGTTGATTTATCCATTTTACAATCATATGGTTATACTTATGATGCTTTTGCGATATCCGATAATTATGCTGATCCTGTTCAATTTGAACCAGGAACTGACGCAAATGGCACTTTTATCATAAGTTATGCAAGATATATTGATGATTCGATAGTTGATCAAATAGCTTATGTTGCAGCTCAATTGGCTTTCAACACACTTGCTGAATATAGTGAGCCAAGTTTATCTCTAAGTGTTAATAATACATTAGACATGGATGGTAATGGACATGTGGATACAATATCTGTCTCGCTGTCTTCATCTAGAACAACAAACATACTAGACATAACCGTTATTGATCCTAGCACAGAGTTGGAGATTGGGAAAATTAAAAGTTCTGTTCCTTTATATATTGGTATAACATCAACCATTTTACAATTAGAATTAACTCAAGAATTAGATATTATGGATCAATTTAAACTAGAAATTTCTATTGATTACAACTTTGATCAAATTGAAGATATAGTTTATGAATCAGAAATATTTACAGTCCAGATTGTTTCAAGAATAGATGTAGCTATATTTTCTTGTCCTATTTATCGTAATTCTTGGATCGATGATGATGCAGAACAGTATATCACTTCTAAAATGATTCAGATTCTTGAGGAAGAAGGTTTACAGCCAATAATGGTCGACGCTTCTCTATTACAAACATATATGGAAATAAATGCGACTGGAACAATAGTTCTTGCAGGCAATGTTCCTCCATCAAATATCTTTGCAGGTGAAAACGATGGATCACTGCTTGAAACATGGATAGCTGGTGGAGGTACATGTATAATTCCTGGTGATTGGCTTTTCTATTATTACTCAACTGAATCAGGGCGTGTTACTCTTGGAAGTAGTGGAGAACGAAGAATCTTGAATACTACATCTAGTATAATATCTACTTCAAATAAAGTAGTAAGTCCAACAACAGCAGGAAGAACATTACTCCCAAGTCTTGGAAGTTATACTGGTTATAGGACGGTAAATCTTAATAGGGTTCCTGAAAGTTTACGTGTTCGTACATTTGGATTAAGTGGCACGTATGCTGATCCTGTCCAAATCTATCTTGGTGAAGGAAGTATATTCTATGGCTTTACCTATCAAATAGATGTGTCAGATGCTCAAAATGATAAAATACCTGAAGTATTTTCAGAATTTATTCTTAACAAATCTAAATCATTTGAGTTTAATGCATCAATCGAAATAATCGAAGTATCGTCTTTTGACTTTGATTCAGATACTAATATGGACTATCTATGTGTTAACATTTCAAACACTGGAAATGATATGGGATCAATATTAGGAGCATATATCAATGATATTGAATGGGATATACAAAGATCTACTTTAGTTCCAGGCGATAATAAACTTATTCCAATCAGTACAGCCAGTTCTGCAGTTTCTAGTGGAAGTCTAGTCAACTTAACAATATTGTTTGATTTTGACTCTGATTGGCAAAGCGATTTTGAAGTCACACATATTGAAACTATTACTTCAACAACACCAGATTTAGCAGTTTACTATGATGAAACCTATGTGTCCAATTGGATAATTGATCCAAAAACAATATCGGAGTTAACTATTTCCGGACTTATATCAGCAGGTTATACTCCAGCTCTTGTCGATGCATCTGCATTAAAGAATTTCATGACACTAAAAGCAGATGGAACCGTTGTAATGATTTTGGATAACTTTCCAAGAACTGTTTGGAATGGGCAAGACAATTCGTTCGTTGAACAATGGTTTGGAAACGGCGGTAAAATAATACAAATAGGTGATTGGCCTTTCTACTACATCGGTGAAGAAGGTGGGGGAAGATCTGGTGTCGGATCAAATGGCGCAAGAAGAGTATTCAATGCGAGTTTGATAACTACTTCTTCATTTACATCTGACCCAAATACAAG
>BPTO01000171.1 GCA_023705985.1 Candidatus Heimdallarchaeota archaeon
CGACCACCGAGATCTACACTCTTTCCCTACACGACGCTCTTCCGATCTCTGTCCAAAAATTCCTAATCTTTCTTGTCTAGTGAGCTTTTCTTGAGTTTCTAGAAGTTCTTTAGTTCTTTCTTCCACTTGTATTTCTAGATTTTCAGATAGTTTTCTGTATTTTTCTTCAGAATTCTTAAGAGCTTCTTTCAAACGCTTCTTTTCAAGAAGATTTTCAACTAGTTTGATTAGTTCTTCTAAGGGTAAAGGCTTGACAAAAAATCCTTCAGCTTCATCTTTAAAAGCAATTAATGTGTGCTCCAAACTTGCAAAACCTGTAATGTAAATACTAATAAGCTCTGGATTATCTTTTTTCAGTTCATGAAAAAGTTGAGTTCCCTCTATGTCTGGGAGCTTTATGTCAATCAATACAACAGTAGGAGAAAACTTTTTTGATTTTTCAAAAGCCTCTTCACCTGTATATGCTGTAATTACATTAATACCTTTCTGTGAAAAAATATCTAAAAGAGTTTCACATATTTGCTTATCATCATCAACAATCAAAATCGTCTCTTCAGCCATTTCAAGCACCTTATTCATTAATGGGTTTGTGAGTTTCTTTCCCAATTATTTTTGTTTTTGATATTTCTTGGATTAAAGAAAAGATTTCTACTTGATTAAGAGGTTTATAGAGACATGTATAAACAGATTCATCCAAAGCTTCTTGTATAATTGATGTTACTTCTTGTTTGTAACCTGTAATCATGATTGCTGTTATTTTGGGGTTGATTTCCTTTATCTTTTTATAGGTTTCCAACCCATTTAGGACAGGCATCATTACATCTATGATAACAATATCAAAGCTAGTTTCTTTAGAAAGATCTATTGCTTGATTTCCACTATTTGCTGTTATTACTCTATATTTTTTCTCTTCTAGAATGTCCTTGAGAGTTATACAAGTATTCAAATCATCATCAACAACAAGTATCAATATCCCTTCAATTGCTTTTTCAATTATTTCGAGAAATTTCCTTATATTCAAAGGTTTGTAAAGTACAGTATAAGCTCCTTCATCTAATGCTTCTCTCACAAGTTCCTCAAGAGAATAAGCAGTCATCATCACAACTTTTGTTAAAGGATTAATTTCATTAAACTTTTTGAGAGTATCAACACCATTGATTCCAGGCATTCTAATGTCCATAAAAGCAAGTAGATAATTGGTTTTTTTCACCATTTCAATAGCTTTGAATCCATCATATGCAACATCAACAGTAATTCCCTTAGCTTCTAAGATATCTTTCAGCGTTTCTGTCATATTAAGATCATCATCAACAATTAGAATAGAAATTGGGTTAAACATTTATGATTCCTCCAAAGAAGCTTTTAAAGGGAGTTTAATTATGAAAGTTGTCCCTTCACCAACCTTACTTTCTACCTCAATTGAACCCTTATGTTCATCAATAATTTCCTTCACTATCGCTAACCCAAGACCTATACCTTTTGCTTTGGTAGTGTAAAGAGGTTCGAAAATTTCTTCTAGGTTTTCCTCAGGTATTCCAACACCATTATCCATGATTTTTATCGCAACAAAATTTTCTATTCTACTAGTTTTTAACACTATTTTGCCTTCATCTCCTAGTGCTTGTAAAGCATTGGTAATTATATTCAGAAAAGCACGAAATGAGTGCTCTTCATCTAATTTTAAGGGGGGAAGATCTGTATTCAACTGTTTTTCAATGGAGATATTTTCAGGAATCTCTACATATTTCAAAACATCCTCAAGAATTTTGTTTAAATCAATATTAACAAGCTTTATCTTTTTTACTTTAGCAAATGTCAATAAGTCTGTAATAATTTCATTACTTCTAACTACTTCTTTCTGAAGAATGTCCAAGTGTTTCTTTATTTTCTCGTCAGCATCTTCAAGCATCATCTTCAAGAAGTAAGTAGAGTTACTAATAACACCAAGAGGATTACGCAGTTCATGACTTATACTTGATGCTAGTTGACCAATGATAGCAAGCTTCTCTTTACGAATCAATTGTTCTTGAGCATCTTGAAGTTCCCTCGCCTGTTTGTCCAACTTTGAATAAGCTCTTGTCATGTTTTCATTTGTAGCTATCCAAAAAGCTTCATCTCTTTCTATTCTTTTTAGTAGACCTTTGTATTTGAAGAATAATCTGGCTATATCTTCGTCTGTTAAATCATCTTTTTTAGGGGGTATTTTTAAGTTTAATAACTCTTCCAAATTCAATCTATTTCTCCACCAAATTAATATAAATGTAATCAATGGAATTCTATATTGAAATAGTGTTCATCTTCATCATTATTCACATCGATATAATCAAGGTCACCTGGAGCAGACATACCCCCAATAATAACACCTCGCTCTATGTTCTTATTAAATGGAGTTGTACTATGAATTAAAGCTTTTCCTTGCTTTTCTTCAAGTTTTACCAATTTGAAGCTTCCTACGAGTTCTTCAGGACCTTTAACTACACTTGCATATCCTTGTGAGCCACTCTGAAAATGTAAAAAATCTACACCTCTATTAATGAATTGTTTACCTGGCCCAAAATTAAACCAAGCTAGCATCATTTCAGTACCTACTCTTTCTAGAATTGACTCATAGTTTTTATAATTTTTTTTCACAATTCCCTCAAGATCTCTTAAAATCTTTAAGGGATACCATTTATTAACTTCTACATCCTTGATTAGACTCTTTGTTTCAGAACTTGTCACAATATTCAAATTGATACATGCTTGAGCAAATCCCTCAATCGTTGCACCAAAAACTTCCAGTTTTTTCTCTTCCTCACTACTCATTTTATTCCACTGTGTATATTGATACTCACTTATTGGTAATTTTTTATTATTATAAACTATTTGTTTATTCCATCTTCTATTAGTCTGCTAATAGAAAAAGAATATTAATTTCAGCTATATGGCAAGCAAAGGATTTATCCTATCCAACTAAGTTATAAGTTACCACTGTTAATATTCCATTTGGCTTACTTAAGCATACTTGTCTTTGGTTTGTGTTTTTCTACTGAAATGTGAAACATATTGTAGCTGATAACTGAAATATTTAAAATTCAGCAATTTGCATTTTAATAATCCATCGTAAATATTTATACATACTGATTCTTAACCTTGTTTGTTATTATAGAAGGTCACTCAACCATAGTATGATTTCCATAGTAAATAAGATAAAAAGATTTAGAGATGTTATACAGTGGTTATATTAGGAAAATTATTTAAAAAGGTTAAAATGTAAAACATGTCACAGAGACATTAACAATGTTTGAGTTAATATCTCATACAAAAAGGTTCAATCAGGTACTGCTTTTGTTAACTCAATTAATTTCTCAAAAGAGTCCTTCTAAAACTGTGTTTATATTGTTCCCAAGGATTTTTTCCTTTTCCGTCGCTGATAGATTTAATTTTTGAATAAGATCAATTTGGTTCTTTGTCTCAGACCAACCTTCTCCTAGCCAATCGGATCCAAAAGCAACATTGTCAACACCAATTTTACGAATAAATCGAGTTGTAAAATCTAATCCAAACAACTCAGCGAGCATTGTTAAACCCCATGAAGTTTCAACATAAATACCAGGTAAAGGTGCTATAGTTAGTAAATCAAACCATCTTGGAACACCCATATGTCCGATAAGTATGGTGGCTTCAGGAACTCGTTTCCATAGGACAGCTATATGCTCTACAAGACAATTATGGAAATCTCCATGAGGGGGGTATGTGGCCATATGAATGAAAATTAGAGTATTTAAATCAGCAGCTTTCTTTATTAGTGGAACTATCTCTTGATCTGCAGGAGAAAAGTTTTGTATACCAGGATGGAGTTTCAACCCTCTTAATCCTAACTCATTTACAGCATATTCAAGTTCTACTACTGATTGCTTGTGTTTAGGGTTGTTCACCCAAGCAAATCCAACAAGCTGCTTCGGGTGGGATTTTACTACTTCTGAAAGGTTTTCATTTGATATCATACCAGAACATGCTACCACAAGAGCCTTATCAATGTGGTTTTTATTCATATCAGAAATAAGACTATCTACAGAGATGTCAGCATCCTCTTGGAGTGGAATAATATTCTCAGTTCCGTCAGTACCTTTTATAAACCATTTATTTCGCTTATATGGAGGTTCTGCTAAATGAACGTGACTATCGATAATCATCTATTTGGGCTCCTTAATATTAAATAATATTATGGAGAGTTTGGTATAAATCACTTTCCATCAAAAAAGATACAAAAACATCATAGTATATAACTATTGAATACTACAAGTGAAGTACGTATTGTGAATAAAATATAACTACTTCTCAATCAAATATTCCATCATTATGTCATAATACAAATTCAAGAATTATACAAAAAAATAAATCCTTAAATCTAATTTACCATATTTCCAACCAAAACTTTTCATCTGGATGTTCTACTTGATCTACCAATCGTGTATTATGATTATTCCTTACTCCAAAAACTCTTTTCTCTGCAAATATATATTGGAAATCATTTCTTTCAATTTTCATATTCGTTGATTCTTCATTAATTTATCAATTAATTTTTTATTAATCACGCTCAGTTTCTAGGAATAGACTTCATTTATTTTTATTTTTTTCATATACAAATATCCCGATAACATATATTACAATACTAATAGCAAAAAGTATTCCCAGTCTAATCCATATTCTTGAGTCAGTTAAAGGGGTTCCAGCAAAAATTAGGCCTAAACCGTCAGTAGCATAAAAGCTCGGAAAAATCCATTTAAATGTACCTGCCCCCATAAATTCTGGGGGAATAAAGGTAGCAAATATCTGTTGGGGCACGATAAAAATAAAAGCTAATCCACTTGCTCCGCCAGCACTTTTTGCAAAAGTCGCTGTGATCAGTCCAAGTCCTACACAGCAAAAGGTGAGAATCACCAAAAACACAATCACTAATAGATATCCTACAGCTGTGTTTGCTGGACGATAACCAACGATAAGGGCCATGCCTAATCCCAGCAATAGTTGGAGAAGTGGTTTAATAGTATAGGATATAATTTGACTAGATATATATTCTGTAGAGGTTAATGGAGTTGTATTGATTCTTCTTTGTAAGCCCAACTCACGTCCACCTGCAACAGAGGAGGCGACATCTAATATTGTTAACAAACAGCCATATGCAAGTAATCCTGGAACCATTATTTCGAATATAGTGTAATCTTCATGCCATCCATAGTTAGAGCCCATAGTTAACCCAAAAATTAGAATAAACACCGGAACTAACAAAAGGGTGAACACTAACGTAAGTGGTTCTGCAAATATTCTTATCGTTTCCATCTTAACAACAGCAAGAATTCTTTTTACTTTCATGATTATATCCCCTCCAAAATTCTTCTACCGGTAATTTTCATAAAAACCTCCTCCAAATTTTTAACTTCATGCTCCTCAATTAACTTTTTTGGAGATCCTATCGCGATTAACTTCCCATAATCAATTATTGCAACTCTATCGCAAAGCGCTTCCGCTTCTTCGATAAAATGTGTAGTCAAAATGATGGTTTTCTTTTTTTGTTTTATAGAATCAAGAAGCTCCCAAACTTTTCGTCGATTCCGGGGATCCATTCCCACTGTCGGTTCATCTAAGAAAAGAATCTCAGGATCATTTATCAGTGCAATGATTAAACTTAGTTGTCTTAACATTCCACCACTATAACCTTTAGCTAACCTCTTCCGATTATCATACAATCCTAATAACTTTAGCAATTCATCTGCACGTTCTATTATCTGTTCTTTTGACATCAGATATAATTTGCCAAAAAATTTGATGTTACCTAGACCGGAAAGAAATTTAATTACAGCAGGTTCTTGTGGACAAACACTAATCATTTCTTTAATCCTTTTAAGATTCGTTTTTACATTATACCCTCCAACAACCGCTGTCCCTTAAGTTGGTGAGTATATACCAGTTAAAATGTTAATAGTGGTAGTTTTTCCTGCTCCATTGGGTCCTAGAAGTCCGAAGACTTCTCCATATTCTACGTTAAACGATATTCCATCAACCGCCTTTACATCGTCCATCTTCTTTTTCTCGGCAAAGTATTTCTTTAAATCCGTCACTTCAATTGCATTAGAATTAACAAGATCCTGAATCATTTCAGAATTTGAAATATCCTTTTTTTTAGATTCTGTCATTGTTTTTCACATTTTGTGATTATTTTTTGCTTATTTAAATTTTAAGAGGAATTTTATTATACTTAGAAGTGAACAGTTGTGTATAATCTAAATCAAACAAACATTGGAGGAATACCTATGAAAGCAATTGTATATGAAAAATACGGACCACCGGAAGTTCTTCAACTCAAAGAGGTAGAAAAACCTACTCCCAAGGACAATGAAGTACTAGTAAGAATATATGCGACACCAGTAACATACGGGGAAATTATAGCTCGAAATAATAGAAAAATCTCCCCTCGCAAATTCAATATGCCTTTCTTATTCTGGCTCATTAACCGAATGTCTTTTGGTATCAGAAAACCAAAAAGAAAAATACTAGGGAGTGAATTTGCTGGAGAAATTGAAGCAGTAGGCAAAGATGTAAAATTATTTCAAGAAGGTGACCAAGTTTTTGGATATCGCGGTCCGAGCATGGGTGCCTATGCCGAGTATTTATGTATGTCTGAAGAAGGGAGGGTGGCAATAAAACCGACCAATATGAGCTATGAGGAAGCCGCTACCGTTCCTTTTGGGGCAATGACCGCTTTGAATCTCCTTAGAAAAGTAAATATTCAGAGTGGACAAAAGATCCTTATTAACGGTGCTTCTGTGGGGATAGGTAGTTTTGCTGTACAGCATGTAAAGAACTCTGGTGCAGAAGTTACCGGTGTATGCAGTACCACCAAATTAGATTATGTGAAATCTCTGGGAGCTGATAAGGTCATTGATTATACTCAAGAAGATTTTACCAAAAGCGGTGAGACCTATGATGTTATTTTTGACATATTAGGCAAGAGTAAGTTTTCACGTGGTAAAAAAGCTCTAGAGAAAAACGGACGCTATCTTTATGCCAGCTTTAAGACTAGGAAGCTTCTTCAAATGCTAAGGACTTCAATAATAGGCAACAAGAAAGTAATATGTGCAATATCAATGGATAAGACTGAAGATCTTATCGCTATTAAAGAGCTTGTTGAAGCAGGGAAGTTAAAAACTATCATAGATAAAAGCTATCCATTGGAGCAAGTTGCTGAAGCTCATGACTATGTTGAAAAAGGGCTCAAAAAGGGAAATGTAGTAATAACTTTTGACCATTTATAGATGAAAACAACCATTATTATGAAGAAGGTGCCCAAGGAAAAGTAGTAATAACTGTAGTACAAAACGACAAAACCTAACAAAGCGTTGCAGATAATAGCGGGGGATATGCTGAATATTTCTGCCTTTCGGAAAATCAGTTTGTATAGAAACCGTCTAATATAACTTTTGAGGTAAATCTAGCTTTTAGGCATAGTATTTTAACCTTAAAGTAATTATTATTCTATATGAAAATGAAAGCGATTGTATATGAAAAATACGGACCTCCTGAGGTTCTTCAGCTTAAAGAAGTAGAAAATCCGTCTCCTAAAGAGAATGAAGTTCTAGTCAAAATTCATGCAACATCAGTAACAATAGGAGACATGAAAATGCGAAGTTTAGCACTTCCTAGCGTGCAAAAATTCTTCGCACGATTGTATTTAGGTTTTAAAAAACCAAAGAGAGACATACTAGGAATGGAGCTAGCTGGG
>BPTO01000172.1 GCA_023705985.1 Candidatus Heimdallarchaeota archaeon
CAAGTTAGAAAAAACTTTTTTCGAGAGTATCGAGGAATTAGCAATAGAGATGGTAGAACAAGAAGAACAAAAACAAGTTGAACCAGAGGAACATGGAATACTAGTTGTGTTAACGCTACTCTCACTGACATGTGATGAAAGAAAATACCGTTTATATCTAAACTTGATAAGGGAAAAAAACTGGATTAATCAAAAAGTGTTAGAACAAACGATAAGCGACTACAAGCAAAAATTCCAAACATATGGGATATATTAGAAAGATAAAGATCATATTGCTTTTTTTTCATCTTTTTTCCTTTTTTATTTTCAAAGGATTGGAGGATGAATTTATCAAACTACTTTTATTAAAATAATCAGCCAAAGTTGTTTGTTTATTGGTTTTGAGTTCGTGTTGTAATTGATCGATAAACCAGTTTTTGAGTTTCATGGTCTTAGGTTCAACAACACTCTTAGGAATCCTGACGGGGTTATCTGTTAATTTAAAAATAGTAGCAAAATAAGCTTTCTCAGTTTCTGTATGTATTATTCCTAATTGAAAATCGGAGTACAGAGCAGAACCCATTTTTTTGATATTAAGATTTTGATATTTAAACTGATAAATGTCATTTTGGTCAAACTTATTAATTTGAACTCACTCAGAAATCATTATATGAAATCCTCTAGAGCATGTATTACACTATCTGGAAAATTATTGCAATATTTGAACAAATAAGTACTTTCGAGAAGAAAAAATAAGAAAACATATATAGAAAATAGAACTGGGGTCTAAAACTCCAATATTCTCAAGTTTCCGACAAAAATCGTTCAAAGAAAAACTTAAGAAAAAACCAATCATTGTTATTAGCAATATCTAAAAACCAATCTAAATTTGTTTGAACTTCTCTACCAAACAATATTCTTCCAGTTTGTTTACTATCTTTAAAATCATCATCAGAATCTTCCAAACATAGGGGGAGATCCATCCGCAAGTCTTTTTCTGCACAAAATCTTTATTTATGTAAAATCAAAATAAATGTGAGAGGGAATTATAATGGAAAGAAAATTCAATCACACTATATTGGCATATGAAAACTCACAGAATACAATCAGACAAGCTGATATTAAAGCAACTATTTCGATAACTATTCAAAGTTTATTGGTTAGCGTGGGTCTTGCAGGATCATTACTTATGGGGACATTTGAAAAAGCAACAGCATTAGTGAATAATAATGCACTCAAAAATAGCTATTTTGCTTTTTTTGGTATATTTGCGTTATTTTCAATATTAGGTATAACAGCTTCAGTTTTAACATATTTTCCTAATGTAAAACCAAAAGAAAAACCTGAAAAAAAACGACTTGGTTATCTTTTCTTCGAACATATTAACAATTTCGGGACAAGTAATGATTATAAAGAAAAACTAGATGAATTAAATGACAAGGATTGGTTTGAGGACTTAGTAAAGCAATCTTACGCTGTATCAAGATTGGCAAGTACTAAAATGAAATATGTTAAAACATCAATATTAATGCTATTGGTAAACTTGATTTCTTGGATTGTTTTACTAACATTGAGTGGTGTAATCGGAGTAATTATGACGAATGGAGGTTAAAAAATGGATTTAGTAAATGATGTTTCAAACAAGGTTAAAGATTATCTTGATAGTGATTATGAAGTTGAAGAAGTAGAAAGCATTCCATCAGTAGAAAATGTGCCTTTTGGTAAAAAAGCGAAAAAAATGGATGTTACTGTTTTCAATATAGATTTAAGGAAATCATCTGAACTACTGGAGATTCATCAGAGGCAAACTTCAGGTAAAATTCACAAAGCTTTTCTTACAGCAACAGCTATGGTTGTGAAAAAATATGGAGGACAGATTAGAAGCTTCACAGGAGATGGTTTGCAAGCACTTTGGCCTGCACAATACAAAGAAGAAATTTCAGGATCTGTAAAAACTGCTATGATTCTTTCATGGTTTTTAAACAATAAGCTTTCACCTTACTTTGAGAAATATTCAAAGCTTGATTTTGGAATAGGGATTGATTTGGGTTTAGTATATATACTAAGAGCAGGAATTTCAAGAGATGCAAATAATAATGACCTAATTTTCATTGGAAATTGTATTAATTTTTCAGTAGCAATGTCAAAAAAAACAAGTTATCCATACAATATTGAAATTTCGGATTATACACACACAAATCTAACAGATGAAGTGAAATATACAACAAAAAACAACAAAAAAATTGACATGTGGGAAAGAAGTAGTGTGAAGTGGAAAAATAAGACATTTCCAACCAAAAAAACAAGTTATCACACTTCACTTGAATAATTACTAATTGAGTGGATCAGATATAAGATAAAACGAGGTTATTTAATGAATGAGTCTGAGAGCATAATTCTAGAACAGATTGTTAAGGATTTCATTATTAATACTATCACATATCTGAAAACACTGGATGAAAAAGAACTCAAAAAACTTGATATTTCATTTGATTCTTATAGAGTTCGATGTAAAATAGTAGAGGGAAACCCAGAAACTGATCACATAATGTGGTCTTACCCTAAGGTTTACTCTCTATCATATACATCTATAAGAAGTCTCTTGTCTCAATATTTTGTAAACAAAAGCAATCACGTAGATTTGCAGAAATTAGAAAAAATAAAAGCAATTAGAAAAAATGAAATTCAATTTTTGAATCCCAATAATACACTTTTTGGTTTTATAATTACAAGGTATTTTGAGGAGTTATATAAAACTGATTCAAAAAACCTGATTGATACAATTAAGAATGTAGATTATGACAATGCGCTATTCAAAGAAATCTTTCATGAGGTTTTAAGGTTCGAAATGAAAAATGAAGTTGAAGTTGATTTCTATTATATTATTACAGGATCAATAATAACAGGGAGTGATGTTTTGTTTACTTCAAAACCCAAAAGTCAGTTAGTGATACCTGACAATATCAAAAGAGAAAAATTAATTGATACATTTAGATTTAGAGATGCAAATGTTTGGGGATTTAAACCTACAAAAAATAATATTGATTCACTTCTTTTTTGTTCAGGTTGGATTAGTGGAAATTTAAGAATAAAAAAACCAGCAAAAAATAGAGAAAATCTTACTCTCGAAAGTCTTCCTCCTATCGAAGATTTAAAACTTAAAAATACTGATCTCTTCTCAAATTTACATATTGAAGAAGCATTTTGTTTATTAAGTGGTGAAAAGTTTGATGTCAAATATGTAAGTTTTCAGAATGAAAATCATTTTGGACAGTTTTCAATTGATGTAACACCTTATGGTGCTTTCTACAGCTCTGGAACAGGTTTTTTGACTTACCCCTATTGGATGACTAGAGGCCATGATCAAACTATTAAGCTCAGAAACAATGAAATCTTTGAAATGGATGACAATAGACTACGCTTCTTACAATTATATCCATTATTTAGAAGCAAAATACAAAAAGAATCGAATGAAGATATTGTTTTAACAAGGTTTATGCGCTTGATTAAGTTCTCTGATCCAAAAGATAGTATTTTAGAATCTTGCATTATCTTTGAGATGCTTATTACCAGCGATCCAAGAGAATTGGGATTTCAATTGAGAACAAAGCTTCCCTGGTTACTAGCACTTAATGATGAAGAAAAGAATATCATTCGAAACATTGTTAGGAGAATCTATGATATAAGAAGCAATATTGTTCACGAAGGTGGTATCAAGGTCGAAAATATTGCTAAGAAAAGATTTGGAGGAGCTAAACAAGCTTCAAATATAGCAAAGAAGATGGTAAGACTGATAATATTACGAATACTTAAAGTGACCGAAAATAAAATGGAAATTACACCAAGAAAAGAATTAGTAAACTTGCTTGATGATCTTTTATTAGGAATTGCAAGAAATTTGTCTCTAAATATATATTTCATTAGGGAATCTAAACTCTTTTTTGATGAAATTAAGGAAATGAATCTAAATTTATGACATAGCTATCTGAATTATTTTTTTTCTTTTCTTTCAACATTTTTCTTATATTCTATACCATTTCTTTAAGTAGAAGTGATTTTTTTCTTTGTTGCTTTAGTTAGGATTATTATCAGAAGAATCTATTGCATAAAAGATATATTCGATAAAAAGTTTAATTATGTGTGGTGGTATTCTTCAATGAACAAATATAAACAAACAAGAAAAATAATCACAAAACGATTCACTAAAAGAAAATTTCAGGTAAATGGTTGTATGAAAAATAGATGATTTGACTTTAGTATGTATTGCTTGATTACTAGTTAAAAGAGGGTAAGAACTTATGACGAAGAACAAAAAGAAATCTTTTGATCTCACAGATCCATCCATTCAACAACACCTATTAGACTCAGTTACACAAGGAATTTCTTACATTAAGAAAATAGAAGAAAAAGAGGAGTATAACACATCTGAAAGATATGATTTACTTGATATTTATTCTAAAACAAAAGCATCACATTTAGAAATCAGGGGATTTGGTTATAATACTTACAGAATACTTGTGGAGAGACTTCTGACTGTAGAAAATGTAGAAAGTAGCCTTGAAACTGAATTAAAAATGATTGAAGAAAGGGAGAAATCTGAAACAGTTGAATTGAAACACATTATCTACCAAGCAAATTCAATCCCTCCTGAAACTCAAGTCAAGATTTCAGAAGATCTTATTATACGAGCACCTACAAAAGATGAGTTTGATCGCTATAAAGATATGCCAGATATACTTAGAATGTTTGGTAGGCATGCGACTCAGAAATTAACAATAATTGAATGGTATTTTACTGTTGATATGTCAAAAGAACCTAAGATAACCTTGCGTTTAGGGAAAGATGTAGAAGGTGAAAAGCTAGTTGAGTTGCCTTTTCCCAATAAAAAATCAGCGTATATGAAAACTCAAACGAAACAGTATGGATTATTATACTCAAGCTTTAAACTGAGTGGAAACGGAAATTTTATTCCAGTTTATATTATTGAAGAAAATGTAAATCCTTATTATTATGGAACTAAACCAAATTATATAGATGTGACAGATCTCACAGGTAAAAGGAGAATAGGTGTAAATTTCTCCAATCCTAAAGTTTTAGAGAAAATTCAACTATTCTATTCAAAGCTTTCAAAATTCATAAGAAGAGATATAGGTCCAATTAATTTAGCTACATCTAGACTTTTATCAATTCAATCTTCTACAAAGAACATCCTAGACAAATATATTGATGCTTCAATCTTGTTAGAAGCACTTCTACTGCCTGGAATTTACCAAGAACTTAAATTTCGAATTAGTTTACGAGCTGCTCTATTAATGGGAAAAGATGAAGAAGAATCGAATAAGATATTTGATATTATAAAGGAATCTTACAATATACGCTCAACAATCGTACATGGAACTGCAAAAGAGATAGAAATTAAAAGTGCTTCTCCTCAAATCTTCTTTCAACTATGTTACAATATATATCTTCGATGTTTAGATGTTTATGATCCAGAATCTTATGTTGAACATGGTTATTATAGTAAAAAATACGCATTGATTTTTGATAGAATTGACCGTTCTGTATTTCATTGTACTAAGAAAACAATGGAAGACATATTGGGATTAAAGTTTGTTTTTTATGAAAAAATGAAGAAATTAGATGCGAACAAATAAGAGGCTCCAAAGAGCCTAAGAATCCAAGAGCAAATGTTACAGAAGAAAGAGATAAAAGAGAAATTAAAGGAATATTAAAACAAAATGAAAATTCCAATCAATATACTAAATGAACTATCTGAAAAAGAAATAGTGATAATTAATATTGGGGGAAATACAAGTAAAAACGAAGCACCTCCAGGATCACTGTTTAATGATGGAACATTCAGGTTTGTTCCCATTAAAGAAGGCTATCCAGGGAAAAGAACTCCAACTTATGAAGAATTGGGACTATCAGAATGGGTAGACACTCCTAAAGATTTTGCACATAATGATCCTGAATTTGAAACTATGACTTTTGGAGATTGGAAAAATAAATCTAGAGCAGCAAATGCAGGAAAATTAAATGAAGGAGATTTCTTATTTTTTCTTGCAGCATTATCTTCTGAAGAAGATAGAAAAAAAGAAAATCAAGTGGTTTATTTCTAATTGGGTTCTTTGAAATAGAACAAATTATTTCGTATAAAGAAGCACTAAAGTCGCCTTTAACAAAAAACAATGCTCATATATTGAGAAAAGGAGGTGGAGAATATTACTCTGTGTGGAAAGGAACCGAACTTTCTACTCTATTGCATAGAACCATCCCCTTAAACAAGAAGAATGCTAACCGCATATTAAGAACAAAAGATGGAAAACTCTTACCTTGGGGAAAAATAAACAGTGCAGGAAGAAAACAAACAGATTTAGCAATTATAAATCAACATACCCGTTCAAGTAGGAAAATAACTGAATGTTGTAGAACCCCTCTTTGGGAACTTATTCTTGAGACAAATCCTCAGATTATTAAGAAATTTACCTAATTTGTATAATTTGTATTTTTGTAAATTAAGAAAACTTCCAAAGAATCTAAGAATCCCTTGCTTTTCTTTAATCTATTACCTTCATCTTGCTTATTTTTTCTTCTTTCTTCTTTATTTATATAGAGAAAAACAACAATCTCAATTTAATGAATTTCAGTCAAGCATGAAATTCATTTATGTGTATACTTGTTCAAGAAGTTCAGATGTTTGAATCATAATCTTCTCAGCTTCTAGTTGCTCTAATTTTCTATCAGGGTGTTGAAGAGAATTTCTTATGTCCTTAAGATAGTCTAAATACCCTATAAAACTCTGATTTGTCGAAGAAGCTTTCTGTGATTTTCGAATTTCTTCTACTAAGATACCCCAATTTTTATTCTTTGGTGCCTTTCCTGTAATGTTTTTATAAAAATCCCTCAATGCCCTTTCCCCGGAACGTAATAACATCATCGCACCTGAAGTCCAAGCATCTGAAAAAAAGCACTTTAAAACTTCTTCCAGTTCCTGTTTTATAATCTCAGGAAATTTCGACCAAGCATCTTCCTTAAATAAACATTCAATCCCTTTTTCTCGAATTTTTACGTAGTTTATTAACCCCTTCTTATCATAATTTATCGTAGATGAATGCATAAATTCCTTGAAGAATTGATTATTCCAGAATTTGTTTTTTTGGGAGATTGTTTTAAGAATTTTTATATAATTCCCTTGATCTACGATAAGTTCCATCTCCTTAGAATGATTTATGCTATCTATTCTCTTACTAAACAAAGTATATGTTTCATGAACATCTTTTTGTAATGATTCAGACACATTAATAGTCTTTAAAGAACCAGTTAATAGCTCTAATAATTTCAAAATGCTTTCCAGAATATTTTTCCGATCTTTTTCAAGAGCTACCTTTCGTTCAGGATTTCTGTCAAGATATTGTTTATATCCTATAGGATCTCTTTCAGATAAAGAAGACGCTGATTTACCTATTAGTTCTAGAGGTGTATCGAAATGAACAAGAAGAAAACTAAGAAGAGAATCAATACCATCTAAATTTTTTTGTGCTCTGAGTATTTCTTGCACTAGCATAATCTTTTGTTAATTAGATTCTATAAAAACTAGGTGAACTCAGCATTATACAGTTTATTTTGAGATGAATGAA
>BPTO01000173.1 GCA_023705985.1 Candidatus Heimdallarchaeota archaeon
AACTGCAGAGAATGTTGTATAACCTATATTATGTTATGTCCCATGGATATTGACTTATCACTTCAAAAACACAAAATATAATCTGATATTATTAATATTCGCCTGCTTATGAACTAGAACTTTAGATATACTTCTAAACCCATCTATCAACAAAATTCTATATATGTATTGCCAATTATTGGAGGTAGCCTTTCGATTCTTGTATTTGATTAAATAAAAGAGAAAAAGAGAAAAATTAAAGAGAACATTATTTAGACATTACGTCTTGTAACCCAATGTTTACTAAACTCTATTCTAGAACTAAGGATACTTGCACCGATCCATGAAGAAAAGCTAGAGTTTGATGGTGTAGAATGTATTCTTACATCTTCGTTTTCGGGTGCTAGTAAATTTAGTTCGTAATTCAATCTAGCATGATATCCTGGTAATATAGAATTTCCGCCTGTAATAACAATATTAGACCATAATGATGATTGAGTTTTAGTATCACAAGATTGAATCGATTCGATAATTTGCTCATGTAATGGTTTTTCTTTCAAATCAATCATCTCTGGTTGAAACAAGATCTCCGTTGACAGAAAACGTGGGAGTTCAACAATATATTTTTCCCCATTTGGAAGCTTGTGTATTTTTCTCATCCCTGAAACTTTAGAAGCTAGTTCTATTTCCTTATCCGAATTTAAAGCTACATAGCATAGATTTTCTTTGATGTTTCTTGCTGCTCCAAAGAATTTGTCTTCCTCATCTGTATATGTGAAATCTTGCTCTCTCAGAGATTCTCTAAGCTTGTTTGTAACGTGATACCCACCTATGTTTAAGCTTTTAACAGCATTAGTGATGATTTTACCATCTAAAATGGGTATAATATCTGTTTTTTCGTATCCTGAATCAACAACTATACCAGTTGTTCTTCCTATACTGTATAGGGGCATATTTTCACTAGATGAAACATATACACCAGGAAAATTTAGATCGTCTAAAAGCATTTTAGTTATTTCTTCTTTTTCCTCGTCACTGATTGGATATGGAAGAATAACGATTGCTGTATGCAAATCAGGTGTAATTGATAAGTCTCTCTCAATTGCATATTGGATCATAACTTTAAGAGCTTGCATGTCATTTATTTTTCTGTTTTTAATTGGATATACTATTTCGAGTTCCTTCCTTTTCTCAATAGCTGCAATGCCAACAAACGCTTGTTTGTTAGTTTCGGTTAAAATCGATGTAAGATTGTCATTCTTTGATACTACATCATTATAACCTACAATCGTTGGTTTAACTATTCTAGGTGCATCTTCACTCGAAAATCCTATTCTTGTAAATGCTGAACCAAATTCAAGAACGATTGGTTTACCTCTCAGTTTATTTTCTTTTGACTCTAAATTCTTCTTACTCATTGATATCACCTCTTTTTCCACCTGATTCACCCTCTCTATAGTAAGGTTCAGTTTTAGCTTCTTCACTATCCTCTAGTAGTGATTCTAGTTCCTTGATTCTAGTCTCTAACTGCACGATAGCAAAATCTTCAACTTTGTCTCTTCGTCTCTTAGCAATCTCAGCTTCAACAAGATAGAGCAAGGTAATTTGTTCGAATAGTTCTGCAAGGTTACTACTGCTATATCTATTAGATGATGCAGAGTAGTATGATCTTGCATTTTGACGTTTTTTGTCTATCCCTGTTTCGACCATCGAGGGAATGTATTTTACATCTCCTTCTTCTTCCTCCTGTCTTGGACCAAATAACTCCAATTGCTCAAAGGACGCATATGTTCTGGGAATTAAAGCATTGCTCAATTGAGTTACTATTCCTCCAAGTCCTCTATGATCCTGTAACCAGTGTCTCAAGATGTCTCGCAATTCCAAGAGTTCATCATTTTCCATTTCTGCGATTTCAGAAGGTGCAAATTTAGCCATTGGTGTCTTGATTTCATTTAGTAGAGAATCCAACTTATCAGATCTTTCTTTAGCTATACCCAATTTTTTCACCTTCGACTCCAGTCTTGCAACACCTTTTTGCATTTGAGCGAGCTTCTCCTTTTTTCTCTCCCTATAAGCTCGTTTTCGATCAGCTGATGTTGCATATTTTCGGGGTCTCCCTGGACCTTTTGTTTCGTGTTCATCATTCATTGTTTCACCTTTATTTATCCACATTTAAATATTGTCCCACATATTTCGTCTGGGTACAAAACAGTTTACGCTTGAACGTATAAAAATGTTTTTGTCCCGAGACAATATTATCTGTGACCTGCTAATAATAGAGATGAACGTTTCTGTTTAAGAGCATTAGTCGTTGAAACGTTAAATAGTCTTGCATTTAGAAAATAAGTTTCAATTCATTTTTTCGGGACGAAAATACACTCACATTTTTTCTCGTTATCCTAAAAATTTATTATCGCATCTCTGTCAAGAATCATCAGTATGAATTCAGTTGATCGAATATGTGAAAAATTTGTCGTTCAAAACACTCTAGACCATGGTTCAGCCAAAGCTGGTCCAGTAGTGGGAATGATAATGGCAGCTCATCCAGAATTACGTAAAGAAGCAAAATCTGTAAAAGAGACAGTTGTTGAGAAGATTAATTTAATTAGTTCACTAACAATCACTGAAATTCAACAAATTGCACAAGAAAAATATCCTGAATTGTTAAAAGAAGATAAGCCAGAAGTTGAATTGGGTGAAGGTACTGATTTTATTCGCGCAATTATCAATGAAGATATGAAAACAAACAAATATAATGGTCGTGTTCATACTCGTTTTCCTCCTGAACCTAACGGCTATCTGCACATTGGTCATGCAAAATCAATTCTTCTGAATTATAGAATTGCAGTAGAATATAACGGCAAGTTCAACTGGCGTTTTGATGATACTAATCCTACCACTGAAGATGTGGAATATGTTAAAGCTCAGATTGAAGATGCAAAATGGTTAGGTGTAGATTGGGAGGATCGATTATTATATGCATCAGATTATTTTGATCAATTCTATGAATATGCTGTACAACTAGTAGAAAAAGGAAAAGCATATGTTGATGATTTAAGTGTTGACGAAATCAGAGAGTATCGAGGAACTATAACCGAACCAGGTAAAGAAAGCCCTTTTAGAAATAGGACAATAGAGGAAAATCTAGACCTTTTCGATAGAATGAAAAACGGTGAATTTTCTGATGGTTCAAAGGTTTTACGCGCAAAGATTGATATGGCATCTCCCAATCTTTTAATGCGCGATCCTCTTATTTATCGCATTCTTCACAAAAAACATCATAATACAGGTGATAAATGGTGTATTTATCCAATGTATGATTGGGCTCATGGTCTAGAAGACTCAATAGAAGGCATAACGCACTCAATTTGTACAATGGAATTTGAAATCCATCGTCAATTATATGATTGGTTTTTAGAACAATTAGATGATGAAACTGGGAATCCTATCTTTAAACCCCAACAAATAGAATTTGCTAGATCAAACTTTACTTACACTGTTCTAGGAAAACGAAATATTATCCGATTAGTAAAAGAAGGATATGTCAATGGTTGGGATGATCCTCGGATGCCAACAATAGTGGGTATTCTAAGAAGAGGAATTACAGCAGATGCGATTCGAAAATTCTACAAAGAAATCGGTGTATCAAAGCGTGAAGCTATTATTGATCAATCAATTTTTGATAATTGCGTTAGAGAAGATTTGGACGAAAGATGTTCTCGTGTAATGAGTGTTCTACGACCTTTAAAGGTCGTTATAACTAACTATCCAAAGGATGAATTTGAGGAAATTACTATTCTTAATCACCCGCGCAATAAGGAGATGGGAACAAGAAAAATCAAATTCTCTAAAATACTTTACATTGAGCAAGAAGACTTCATGGAAGATCCCCCAGAAGATTATTTTAGACTTACTCTTGGTAAAGAAGTTCGCCTAAAATACGCATATATTATCAAATGTGAAAAAGTTCTAAGGGATGATGAAACAGGGGAAATTACTGAAATCCATTGTAGCTACGATTCAGAAACTAAGGGTGATTCATCTGTTGTTGAGCGAAAAATTGAAGGCACAATCCATTGGATTTCTGCAATAGATGCAATTAAAGCTGAAGTAAGATTGTCTGATCGTCTTTTCATAAAAGAGAACCCCATGGAACTGGAAGAAGGAGAAGATTTTACAGATTATTTGAACCCTCACTCCCTCGAAATTGTCAATGCTTATGTTGAACCATTCCTACAAGATGCAGATATCGGTTCACGCTACCAGTTTGAAAGATTAGGCTATTTCTGTATAGATATTGTAGATTCAAGTAAA
This sequence comes from Candidatus Heimdallarchaeota archaeon, assembly GCA_023705985.1. Classification (GTDB taxonomy): domain Archaea; phylum Asgardarchaeota; class Heimdallarchaeia; order Heimdallarchaeales; family Heimdallarchaeaceae; genus 18H4-34. The sequence goes on from BPTO01000173.1 coordinate 4,294, forward strand.
GATAACTTGGTCTTCAATAGAATAATTACACTTCGTGATTCATGGGTAAAAAGATGAATCATACTATTTTATTTTTCTCTATAGAACTATTCTTTTAATTTTATTAGGAAAGATAGTGATAATGTTATTTTTTAATTTCTATATTCTAATTGGGATCAATCTTTCTGGATATTTTATATTCCTCTGAATATCTAAAGAAAAGGAACAACTCTATTATGATGCGTATTCCACTTTAATCATTCTGATTTTAAGTGCAATTAATTGTATATATTTATTTATTACCGTTACCTCAACATGAAAAACAAGTACGGGATTTTCTTGACATGAGCAATACAAAAATTCTGATTTTAAGCAAAGAAGAAGATGAAATTAAAGAACGTATAAAAAGAATTGAAACAAGAATACCACAATTAAACCTTGATGGAGGATTACCTACACCTAAATGGGAAATTACAAGTAATCTTTCAGAACAAATGCAAAAACTTAACGTTCCTGGTATTAATATTGCAGTAATCAATAATTTTGAAATCGAGTGGACAAAGTGTTTTGGCGTGAAAGATATCCGAACACAGGAACAAGTTTCTCTCAATACACTTTTTGAGGCAGGTTCAGCTACTAAAACGTTAGTAGCCGTTGCTGTTTTAAATGAAGTAGAGAAAAATTTAATAGATTTAGATGTAATTGTTAATGATAAACTTAGAACTTGGAAAATACCAGATAACGAGTTTACAAAAGAGAATAAAGTAACGCTTAGACAGCTTATTACACACAGTGCGGGCATTAATCGACCTAGTTCGATGTTTGGGTGTGAAGAAGGAAAAACACCTACAATTGAACAGATTCTAAATGGAGAATCACCCGCCAAAAACGATTCTGTTGAAGTCGGTTTTGTTCCTGGAAAAGGTCATGAATACTCAAACATTGGTTATATTATTATTGAAAAGCTGTTAGAAGATATTACTGGGAAAAAGTTATCAGAAATAATAGAAGAAGTAGTTTTAAAACCACTTGGGATGAATAATAGTACAGTTGAATATCCGTCTGAAGAATTAAAGAAGAAATCAATCGTCCCTCATGATGACACTGGTGAAGCAAAAGAAACAGGTTTAATCCGTGGAGCATCAGCTCCTGGAGGACTTCTAACTACACCTTTAGAGCTCGGAAAGCTTCTTGTTGAATTAATGAAAGCTTATCATGGTAAATCTAGTAAAATTCTCTCTTCAGAAATGGTGAAACAGATGTTTTCTTCACAAGTACCACAAATGAATTCTGCTAAATTCTTCGGTTTTACGGGACAAGGTTTAGGAATTTTTCTTATTGAAGATGGAGATAATTTGCTAATTACCCATCCTGGAACAAATATGCCTGGAGCAACATGCATGATGATAGCTAATGTAAAAACAGGACACGGAGCTGTAATAATGGCAAACGGAATAAATGGAGAATTACTGAATTTAATGATACTCTTTGCAATAGTTAAGGAATATCAATGGTCATCTGTTTGGATACTATAGGAAATTTAAACTGGAATATCAGAATTCTAGAAGAATATGAACAAACGATAAGAAGAATAAAGAATGTGTAACTAGATCTTATCCCATCATAGTAAAAAAATCTGTCATAAATCGGGATGAAATTGCACACTAGTTTTGTGATGCAGTTACTAATTATAACATAGATTTCTTCTTAGTTTTTAAAAGAAAAATTTAAAACCAAAGTGTAAAATGATTTGTTGTCAAAAGAATTTGACGACAACAATAGTCCCGTAGTGTAGCGGCAATCATACCGGGCTTTGACCCCGGCGACTGGAGTTCGAGTCTCCACGGGACTACCAACTTTTCTTTTTGTAAATGGAGAAGTATTTCCCTTATTCTTCTTGTTCAGCTAAGTCCTTCAAGGATTTTAAGGCGTTTAGTGCTATCACTGTTTCTTCGATATTTGCTCCCCAAAGACCTTGTTTATCTTGAACAGCTGTAAGATATAATGCTGCTTTCTTAAGAATTATTGAATCAGGATTTTCTCCAGGTATTAGAGCTTTAATAACATATCCCGTTGTTCCTATATTTCCTGCCCAAGACCCTTCTATGAATTGTTGTCCACTTACTGCTTGAACAAATTGTATCCTTTTTAAAGGAGGTCTTCTAATATCATATAATGCTAACATTAATCTTGAAAACATCTCAATAGGTGTTTTACCCGTTTGCGATGTTGAAAATCTTGCATATCCTCTTTTGATGACAATTTCTATACTAGATGCAAACATATTTGCTAATTTATCAAGTAACTTAATGTTACCAATCTCATCACCAACATAACACATAATCAAGTGCAAGGGAGTTGTTTTTGAACGTAAATATGCTGTAAATCTATTCAACTTTGTTATGAAATCCCATTCCGTTTCCTCTGTGATTGTTTCGTAGAAGTCATCAATTTGTTGTTTATATGGAAAAAGAACTGAAGTATCATAAAGACTTAAAGAATGGATTATTTTGTATTGTTCGTAAGAAAGCTCCAGTGTCTCTGAAGTTTCGATTATCGTTTTTAGAGTGTCAATTGCTTTTATCAATTTAATTGGTTTTTTACCTTCTGCGGTAGGAATATTCCACTCCATATCTTCTTTATAACCAAACGAATGAAAGAGATCTAAAACTATTGCAGTTTCATATAGAGAATCTATCTCTCCCCATAGACCTTCTTCCGTTATCCTGATTTTCAGCGCTTGAATCCCTTTAGTGATTGCTTTTTCTAATGGTAGTTCTTTTAATTTTTTATTTTGAAGATTCTTTTCTAAAGTCTTGAATTGATGCTCAAGGCCAAATGTCATTTCTGATAAATTTGCTCTCGGAATAGAGAATATAAAATATCCTGTTTCAATAGTGGTTAATAGGAAAAATAAAACAATTAGAGATACATTTCCATAAGATATTTCACTAATTTCATAAAGACCTGGAATTGTTGAATACAATATTATTATCAAAAGAGCTATAATAGATATTCCAGAAAAGAGCTTATTAGCGTTTTCTCCAAAAACATTAATCTGGTAATGATTTTCCAGATAGCTCAATATCAAAACAATCTCAGTAAACACTCCAAGAGGAAAGAAAATATATTTCCCAATTGGTGATAATTCTGAGGACATTATGAAATAAAAATATATTAGAGTTATAGCAAAAATCGTTATCCCAAATGCTATTGTTTCAATAAGTCTTTTTAAGCCAAGTTTCAAGCCGAATTTAAGTACACGAGTGTAAACTTTATGTGTTTCTTGGGTCATTATCTTTATCTATTAGTTTCGAAATATAAAAAAATTGCTACG
>BPTO01000174.1 GCA_023705985.1 Candidatus Heimdallarchaeota archaeon
CTTTTACAGAAAAGGAATGTTCAGAATAGATATTAAAGGAGTCTATTCAAATCTAGAACAAGAAAGTATTGATATGGCTATTGAAGGTATCTATAATGATATAAAAATGAAAATTGATAATCCAGTAAATATCGTACTTTTTAAACTTAAATTTGGTTCAGAGCAAGATTATGAAGATGCTTTAGCTGTTTTCATTCGTAATAAAGAGAGAATAGATATAGAATTTTTAAAAGAGAAATCAAAAAAGATGAATATTTCAAAACAACTCGATAGTTTCATAGAAGAAATAGAAGATTTTATGAAAAAGGAAGTTTCGAAAAAAGAATAGAAAATGGAAGAATAAAGAAGATTTCTCTCTAACCTCAATAGAAGAATTTGTAACAGGACAAAACAAAACAGGTTAAATAACATATTAACTTAATAAATTATTAAGAAAAATAGGCTAAGTTAAGAAATTAAAATATCTCTATAATCATATCTTTCATTTTAGCATAGTCGAGCTTTACCAATCCTGTCGTTTTTATATCTTCAAAATCTGCATAAAGATGAGATGATTTAATTTCATCAATCAATTTAATTAAACGTTTACTAGCTAGATAAGATTGTCCTCGGATTACGTACGAGCAGATGAAAGATTCACCTATAGGTTCTAGAAGAATTGTATAATCTTGGTATTTAACTCTCTCAAGATAACCTCCTTTAGTTGAAAACATCTCTTGGCAAAAAGTATTAATCGCGGAAAGAAACCCTCCTACAAGTTGATCGTCTATAACTTGTTCTTCTTGAAAATCGTAGGAGTAAACTGTCAATCCACTATCACAAATAATGAATAAATAGACTGATTCTTCTGGGACTTCTTCGATTGTTTCTAACCTTCGATGAATTGCTTGATCGATCAGTTGATCTAATTTTGCTTTATTTAGCCTTTCTTTAAGGGGGGCTTCTTTGGTTATCAAAGATTCCCAGATCTTTTTTTCATCTAAAAACTTATCATAGGCTTTAGAAACCTTAAATAGCATTCTGTGCAAATTCTTCTCTCTTGCTAGTTTTAATGCTTGATCAAGCTTTTGCTGCGATTCTTTAAGATTAGTTTGAATTAAAGCTAGTTTAGATTCTAGAAGATAAGTTTCTACAACCATGGAAGGAGATTTAAATTGTAAAGCTTTTTCTCTCATTAAATCTAATGTCTGTTCGAATTCTACTAATAATGATTCATTATTTGTCGTTTGTAATTCTTTAAGAGTGAGTTCAGTTATATGAAAACCGATTTTTGGGTCAATCCTAATTCCTGGAGTTTCAGTCATCAATTTTGTGAATAATTCTTGAGCTTGGATTCGATCTGTGAAAAGATTGCTGGATTTTAAAACTAAAGCCTTTGCATATTGATAATCGTAATTTATGATGTGATTTTGAGGAAAAGTTGTAGCTAATTCTTCTAATTCATCTAAATACGGTTGTATTTGATCATCTAAATTAAGTTCTAATAGTGATCGAATAATAATTGATAACGAAACTCCAATTGAATGGGTTATTTTTGCTTCGTGAGCTTTTTTGTGTAATATTTTAGCTAACTTCAATGCTTTTTGAAAATCACCTTTTTCGTAAAAACAATCTACCAAGTTAAATTCATTAACTAATATTGCTCGAGTGTATCCTATTTCTTTGGCAATTTTGAGTGATTCTTGATATTTCTCAATTGCTAGCACTTCATCCTGAAAGAAGTAGATAAGGCCTATAATTAATAGAACTTCTGCTTGTCCTGTTTTCCAATTATGTTTATCATTTAGAGAAGAAGATTCTGAAAGATAATTAAGAGCAGAATCGTATTCTCCATTATTCAAATAAATTGTGCCTAGAGAAACATTTATTTTCATTAAAAACCAATCCCTAAGAAGTGGATCGATAGCATTTTGACTTTTATCTATTATTTCCAACAATTCATTGAAAGATTCAAGATAGTTATCATCGTGTTTAATATACATACAAACCATTGTATACCTAATCTTCACAACGATTTTTCCTCGTAAGGTTTTTACTTGTTTTAATAGTTTGTTCAATTCATCAGCAAGAAGTAACCTATCATCACCACCTTCTTCGACTTCCCCCTTGCAAAACAATATATAATCTTCAAGCGCAAAAGTAATAGCTGTACTATCAATATCTAGGTTTCTCCTACGATTTATTTTCCGGATTAATGATAGCCCTTGTGAAAATTGACCTGTTTCTAGTGATTTGATTAATTCATTTAACTCCTCATCTGTTAAATAAGAGATCTTACCCTTCTTCTTCCAGAACCTTGAGAAAAGAACCTTTTTCAGACTTTTCACCCGCAACTTTATTGATATTCATCATGAAAGTGTTCTATGTGTATGTAAATTTTTCGGACACCTGTTTGTTTCAATTTCTAGTAGATCAACAAAACAGCTGTATCCACCATGAATTATTGGATTTTCCAATGTTTTAGAAAATTGCATTGGAAATGATTCCACTGCTAAAGAGAGAAAACTAAGAGATTTAATCTGCATATATTACTGAGAAATTCTTGTCTATTATTTCTATTTTATTTCCTTCGATTTCAGTTATATTTGTGAAGTAACATGGTAATCCTCTAGCTGTCAAGAAATCAGAACCTTTCATTAATTGGAAATGAAGATGTGGTGCTGAAGAATTACCTGAGTTTCCTAAAAGACCTAGAACCTGTCCTTGTTTGATTTTTTCTCCTTTTTTCACTTTGATGCTATTTGGTATTAAGTGAGCATAAAAAGAACATTCATTTCCTGAGTGTCTCACAACAACAAAATTTCCAGCAGCTAGAGGTATGTATCCAAACTTATTGATTATTTCTCTCATCTTATCTTCAGGTAATAATTCACCAGCTGAAGGATTTTCAGGTATTTCATTGAAAGTATCAACAACTTCCCCATCAGCTATAGCTATGACTTCTTTCCCATGGAAACAGAAGAATTCATTTTTGTTTCCTTTTGGAGGAATGAAAACCATGTTCTCATCTAATTGTCCTAGATCAAATCCAAACTCCTGTGAATTCATTCTTCTATGCTCGTATGGGTTATCAAATGTATTAATAGCAATCCACGCACCTTTGAGTGGAAATGTGTATTGATTTTCATTTTTATATTGAACCAGAGGGATAGTACAAACTTCCTTTTTTTCCTCTTCCTCTTCAACATACGTTACTGTCAAAACCAGCTGATCTACAGGATCCAGATCCATATGTGTAAAATGTTCTAATCTGAATCCAGTCTCATAATTGGGTTCAAGAATATTTGAAGAATATAGTTCTTTTTTCCAGAACTCCTCTACTCCCATGAATATTTTTGCGATATCTGGGTTATCTAATTTTTCAAGAATTTGTTCCACATCCTCAGATTTCTCTTTTATCATCTCTTCATTGTAGATGATTGTTTTAACACAGTTGTTGTTTCTTTTAATATCAAACCTATATTGAATTAGTCGAATGGTTTTTTCCGATTTATTTTTGATTCTTACTGCTCTCAGAAAGAAATTCGATTCCAATCTTTTAATGTCGCCCAATTTTCTTATGCAATTAATTAAGTATTCAGAAGGTAGGAAGGATATTTCCATACTATAATATTAGATAACTATTATTTTAATCTTCTTTGGCTAGAACAGGATCCTATCATAGGGGATTTCTACAAAGTATATTTTTGGTTCTTTCTCTTTTTCTTCTAATCCAATATTGTAGATTACAAAAAAATAGAATCTCTATTTCACTTATGGAGTGCTAACTGATCAAGAATTCCTTACACGAGAATAATAAGAGCGGTATTACTTCTTAAAGGGAATGTTATCATTGTTCTTTGTCGTTTTCTTTTTTAAATTTGAAACCTAGAAACTTCAATATCTTGCCTATAGATATTTTGGTCCAATGACTTGAGAAGAACTTCCTTTCAACATGATCTAGCCACGAAAATGGGCTAAAATCGCTCTCCCCTTTCTTTTGTTTCAAGAGTGCTTTTACTCTCTCTTTAATATAAAACTCTCCTTTAAATGTGCCACCATCCATGATTTCCATACAGCTATTCATCTCGTATTCAGAAATGTCCCTGTAAGAATCTTCAAAAACAACAGTTTCAAATGGGTATCGTGGTCGAATTTCCGTTTTTACTGATGGATCTTCATATCCTAAGGACATTCCTATTGCAGGAATAACCCTTGAAGGTATATCGAAAACTTCAGAAACAAGTTTTGAATGAATAGGGATTCTTTCTAGTAAAACTGAAGCCAACCCTAAAGATTCAGCTGCTAAAAGAATATTTTCTACTACTAAAATGACATCTTGAAGTCCTAACCATACACTCACTTGATGTTCAAGAGAATGTTTTCTACCGTAGAAAGACAACAATCGTTCTAGCTTCCTAATATCAATGAGGAAAATAAGTAACGTTTTAGTAGTAGGATATACACCAGTTTTACGAAGTGTTCTTATCTTTTCTGAATCGCTTGTGTAAACAATACTACATAGCTGGGCTGAATATGTTGCTCTTATCCCAGCAGTAAGTACTTTTTTTATGATTTCTTCAGGAATAGGTTTGTCAGTGAAATTTCTTATAGATCTTCGATTATTAATTATTTCGAAAAAATCACTGGTAGGATGGGTTGAATCAGACTCTGATTCTTCTTGAGCTTTCATCTTTTAATCACTTTATATCACAATAAATGCCCTAAATATAAATGTATCACTTCAACAGACACAAATAAACACAAGAAATTACTTTTTATTTCTCTTTCTTATTAGCATAGGAATGTTAAGCAGTTATTCTTAATATAATATATCAGACAATTTTCCTCCTTTATGAATTATTTCTGTAATGTAGTCATATTAGGGATTTTTTCTGAGTTTATATAGGGAAATGAAGAATAATGTACGATGGTAGTCGTAACAAGAACTGAAGTTATGGAGGTAAGAAGAAATCAAGCTTTAGGTCTCCTCTGCCATCAAGTGAAGAATCTCTATAACCGAGCTAATTATATTGTCAAACAAAAACAGCAAAGGAAGATTTTCCTCTCATACTATGACTTAGATAAAGCCCTCAAAACTGAAGAATGTTATAAACTTCTTCCAGCTCACACAGCACAATACACACTCAAATTGTTGACAAGAAACTGGAGAGCATATTTTCTAGCAAGAAAAGAGTGGAAAAAACATCCTGAGAAGTTCCTTGGTTTTCCTCGTTCTCCTGGATACAAACCAACAAATGGACAATATGTTGCTATCATCAGCAACCAACAAGCAAGGATAGTTAATGGGTGGCTTATACTACCTAAGAAGGTAGCATTCACTCTTAAAACTAGACTAGATGCTAGACATAAGCTTCGAGAAATAAGAATTGTTCCTCGGGGAATAGGCTATACTGTAGAGATTATTTATCACAAACATCTCCCTAAAACTAAAAAAAAGGTTCCAAGAAGGAAAGGAGCCTTAGATTTAGGGTTAACTAACCTCGTTACCTTTGTGGACAATATCGGCAACAGACCGATTATTGTCAAGGACGAGGGGAAAGGAGTAAAAAGTATCACACAATATTATCTTAAAAAAATAAGTAAGTTACAGGAACAGTATTCACAACAGCAAAGAAAGAAACTCAAGCAGAAGAAGTGTTTGAGTTATGGACGAGCATTCTATCATGCTCGAGAACGATGGAGAAGAAAGATGAAAGATGCTTTCCACCAACTAAGTAAGTTTCTTGTCGATTTGTGGGTAGAAAGGGGACTTCACACTATTGTAATAGGGTACAATCCCAAGTGGAAACAGCAGGTACGATTACGTAGGAAAACCACTCAACTCTTTGTTATCATCCCCTTTCACCATCTCATCTGTTTATTGACTTATAAGGCAGCTGAACGAGGGATAAACGTTGAACTCATAGATGAGAGTTACACTTCCAAATGCAGTTTCCTTGATAATGAACCCATCCGTCACCATTCTAACTACCTTGGAAAAAGAGTAAAAAGAGGTTTATTTCGTTCCTCTCTAGGTCAATTTATCAACGCTGATGTTAATGCAGCTTACAACATTCTTGTCAAAAGCGATCCGCAAGCGCTTCCTTCACGAAGTGTGGGCGGGGTAGGAGGGTACGTGATTTACCCCCTTAGAGTGAGCTTCCAAGCTATGAAGCTCTAAGTAAGATTCTGTAATATGACTGTATGACAGAATCAAATCATAAATGAAACTCAATATAATTCGGTGACTAAAGAATAAAGAATTATTGAAGTTAAATATATCCTCTTAATAGGTTAGAATAATTTGATAAAATTTGCTTTTTCTCGTTCTATTAATTATGTGGATTTATATCGTTATCAGATTCATTCTTGTTTTTCTTAAAAGACTTGATTACTTGCAAAGAGCGAATAAATGTATAAACAGCACTTGAAAACAATGAGAAAGTACCATAAATTAGACCTATTAAAGGATCGATCGTAAAGAAAAAAATGAGTGTTAATATTACACTCATTGCTAGATATCCTGAAAAAATAGCAAGAGAAGGAAATAACCATCCTTTAAAAACATAAATCTCAGTAAGTATTCCCAATTTTAAGTTTCTTAAGTCCTCGTACTCTGAAGCCACATTGTATTTATTTATTTCAGTTTTATTTAATAAGCCTAGCTGTGAAAGCCTTTGAAGATGGTATTGTGCATGGCTTGCGGATTTCAAACCAATAAATCGTTGAGTTTCCCTTATTCCAATATTCTTCCCTTGTTTAAGTGTAAAAAGAAAAACACGTAAAGCTGTTCCAGTTAGAGAAGATATGATATCTTTGTCTATTTTTTTCGTCATTTGTTTTTCCCCTTTTAACTCATGTACGGATCAAAGGTGTTTCTCAATGTTAGTACGAAATAATCAAACGTATTTTCTGGTGAAAGAATTGCTGCCCCAAAAAGATTATTATCAAAATATGTAAATGTTGTCCAAGTTCCAACACTAGCAACTATCAAACCATTTTCTAAAATTATTAGTGATATTAATGTTTGATTCTCAAGAAAAAGAGAGATTCCCCACTTAATATTCATACTATAAATTTCATGTGTATTATAGGGATTTTCACCATATGTTCCTAATCTCGTAGTATTGGTTAAGGAATCGTACAAACTTTGACTTATAGAATCAATTTCAGAGGAGTTTAGGGTAAAAACAACCTCACTAAAGATAGGTCTATGATATTCATCATAATTTATGATTTCTAATGTTACTTCCCAGCTTAAATCAGGAACTTGATTTACACGATCAAATTTTGCTTGTAAAAGTCTCTCATGTATAGCTGTTGTACCATTACCTAGGATATCTAGATGAACAACTTCAGGTATAGATTGCTGAACAGCTTTAGCGAAATTAGATGGAAATTCAACGAATGAAGTATCATCTGGTACATTAGTATTAGGATTCTTGTAATGTAAGTAAATAGGTGCGATTAAACCAAAAACCAAAGCTAC
>BPTO01000175.1 GCA_023705985.1 Candidatus Heimdallarchaeota archaeon
ACGGCGACCACCGAGATCTACACTCTTTCCCTACACGTCGCTCTTCCGATCTAACGGAATTCATTCACTTGAAAGACCATATTTATTCTCTGATTTGTTTGTAGAGGTTTGTTAGTATTTATGAGGGGCAATAGAGATTTAAATTTTATTGAGATAAACAAATTTAAATAAGAAAAACTTATTTTTATCTACTACTAAATCTCAGGAAGAAGGGGAAAAACATGAAACTTGAATCAAAAAAATTGGATAATCAAATTATTGGAAATATCGGTCTTTACTATGCTTGTTATGAATTATCAAAACGAGGATGGAATGTCATGCCTACTTCAAGAAACGCGAAAGGTATTGATATTTTAATGTATAATCAAGATGCTACTAGAACACTTTCAATTCAAGTAAAAGCATTAAGTAAAAAAAATCCAGCTCCCTTTGGTAGTAAATTAAATCTTATCGCAGATTACTATATCATTTGTAGAAAAGTGTTGGAAGATAAACCAGAAGTCTATATCGCTACTAAAAGGCAAATAAATGAGAATATGAGGTCTAACCTAAAAGACGGAAAAACAAGCTATTGGTTACAAACAAAGGATTATGAAGGATTTGCAGATCGTTGGGATATAATAGGAAAAGGAAATGATTGAAATTTCTCTGTATAAAATTTTTCAAGCTCTTTTTTTCTTTTATTTCGTATAATCCAATAATCTTCAGCTGGATCATATCCTTTTCTTCCATCTTCATAATTAATCAGATATAAGTCTTATTCTCTCGTTTGTATTATTGGGTAAAATTACTCTTTTTTCTTTTAATTTGATAGACTTGAAGATACCGGTGAGAATAATCATTATACTTACGTAATGTTAAAATAATGTTTTTATAGCTTCAACTACAGGCTTCTATTATGAACTTGATGCAATTGTTTAGAGGATTTATTAGAAATTATGCAAGCTTACAATTACATATTGAAGATAGGAATCTTAAGAAATTTACTGAGAGAGAGTTGGGATATTTTGCTCGTGCAGGTGAGATAATGGGATATTATACATTTCAAGAAGATAAACTTGAAATTAAAGGTAAGAATAGAAATCTTGATCTTGTATGGGCTACATATCTTCCTGATATAAAATTTTACAATTATCAATTACATTTAGAACATGAACATACTTTATCAGTTGAAGCAACATTAGAGAGTAAGCTTTCTGACATACCTAATTTAGTAGCAATAAACTGGGCAAAACCAGAAAAATACTCCTCAATAATTAAAGCAGCTAAAAACAAATTCAAGAATAATCCAGATGTTGAGAATATTTTACTGATAGTCAAAGATAGCATAAAAGAGATTATATTACTACATGCTATATGGTTATCGAAAAAAGGAAAGAAGATTGATATAGAAGAATGTGAAGGAATAGTAAAGAAGACTGAAGCAGGATTCCTTTATGGAATACTAAAGTCTGAAATCGAAAAAAAGCAATGGAAAAAGATGATTTCAAAGTAAATCTTGAACTATCATTATTGACTCTCAGTATTGTTCCCAAATTAACTTATTATTAAGATCCTTCTTACCTGCTTAGTAATTACTTGAAAGATGTAATTTACTAATTATTCCTCAACTGTTTTCCGAGCAACTCATTCAGAATTTATAAAGATTAATGAGTCAGATAATAAACTACAAATCAAAGATATACTCTATTTATTAAACATATCATAATTCAAGAAAGAGAGCTAAGTTTTGAAGATTATTCAAGTATAAGGATGGTTCATTTATTTTTATTTTAGTTGAAAAACTATGAATGTAACCAAACTCTCTAAAACTATTTATATTGTTGAGTGACTAACTCTAGAGAGTTTATTTTTTAAGAAAACAAATCAAAAAAGGGTTTTTTATGTAAGAATTCGCAGAAAAGCTGGAATCATCGCTGGAAATAACAGGTGAAATTGAATCAAAATTAATGGTGTATCTACAATAGTTTATTCAAAAGTAATGAAGAACATTAACAATCATTATTTGTTATTCACCACACTATGCAACTTAATTCTCTTTGTAAAAGTCCCTCTTTCCTTGTTTTTCTGATTTTTGATCACATACAATTCATCCAAAGAAACCTTATGTAGAGTTAATAGAGCTTCTATTATTTCCAGTATATCTGCCAACTCTTGTACATCCTTACTTTTTTGATATTCTTTCCCTTCCTCTATTATTTTTTCAGCTAAAGCTTTCTGATACTCCTTTTCATCTTCAATTATTGATATCTCTGGATATTTCCCTTCTTTTTCTATTATTTCGGGTATTTTATCTCTAACTAATTTATTGTATACTATTCTTTCAGGACTTCGAACCATTTCTACTTACCTACCTAGCTCAAACTACTATGTATTTCTTTTATCTGTTCTATCAAGAAATCAGTTGTTTTTTCTAACGCGTCTGTCTCTACATATTCCATTTCTTTCCCTCCTAAACTAAACATTTCTTCATTATTTTTTCTGAAATACTCAAGCCACACTTTCAGATATTCGACCAGTTTCTGGTTCATTTTATCTTCTAATTCAATGATTTTATCAGATTTCTTGCTATTACATCTTTTACATGTTGGAAACAAATTCCAGAATCTATCTACTGGAAACTTTGACCAGGGAATGAAATGATCTAATTCAAACGATTTTATTTCTTCTTCACAGTAGATGCATCTCATGGGTTCGAAGATACTTACAGCTATCTCTCTTAGTCTTCTCATTTGAGTGGTTCCTCTTTCTGGAACTCTTGTGTGCATATATAACCCATGAAATAGTGCATAAATCGCTTTAGCGTCGGATTTAAGATATGATTCAATTGTAAACTCTGTCCATCTCTTGATTACTGCATCCTTTATGAAAAATCGCGATTTTGCTAATTCTGTGTATGTATAATGTCCCATCTGGATGTAAGCTGTCTCATCAGCTTCTAAATCGATCCAAGAACATGGTTTTTTTGTTCCAACCCACGATTCGCATTTTTGTCTTATTTTCTGATAATCGTCATGTTCTTCTAAAGATATACTTGTGTTTATTAACCCAAATAGTGTAAAAGATGGATCTTTGATGTTTATTCCTTCTACTAGTGCTTCCTCTCTTCTTTCATTACTTGCAATTTGTATATATTTCAAAGGCTGTTCTACAACTTTTCTTCTCATCTTTAGGATTAGAGAAACTAATTGCTCACTTAAAATATGATTTGATTCTATCTTGTCCTTTATATTTAGAATCACTTCAGGTTCAGAGTAAACTAATTGTTTATTTGTCTCTTTCTCACTGAATTCTCTAACGATCTTACTCAAAGCTATCTGTGTGTTTCCCTGTCTTACTCCATCTTCTTCATAAATCATTAGAGGATAATAGTAATATAACCATCTTTTTGCTAAATAGATTATCGGGATGTTATGAAAACCGTTCTTTGGGTACTCATTAGGCTTTTCAATTATATAATCAATTATAGCTGAAACTAGTGCAAATTTATATGTGCTAGATTTTTTCTCATCAAAAAGAACTGACTCTAAACTCATTAAAACTTCCATAAACTTCTATTCTTTATTTCATAGATAAAAATTCCTACTAATTTGGCTCAAACTTCAAGTTAATTTGAGTTTTTTTATTAATTCAGGAGTAGAGTATGTATGTATTCTTTTTCATTTAGAGGAACCTCCCTCTTTTCTCCATTCTTTTTCTTCAGTCACTCTTCTTCTTACTAGTGATTCTGTCACCCTCTATCACGTGTGGCGACTCTTCAGAACTTTAGCTGAGGGAGGTGGGAGAGAGTAAAAGTCTTATTGCGGAAGTACTAATTAAAGAAAAAAGTTTTATAATAACGACAATCATGTTTCTCACTAATATAAAGATGTAGGGTTATTTATTCCATGATAAATAAAAAAAACTTTGGACTATTCTTAATTTCTTTCATTTTTGTATTACTGGTTCTGAACAGTAAGAATAACGTTCTAATTGATAATCAAAATAGTGGTCTAGTAATCGCCCAGTCCCCTGATTTGTCATTTTATGACATATATGAAATTATTGAAGATGATTTAGTATCAGATAATGACGGTAATGTGGATGCGGGTGAAACCATTGAAATGCGTTTAAGGCTAGAAAATACAGGTGATCAAGATGCTACTGATGTATATGCCAACATATCCACTTCAGATCCTTTTGTTGAACTAACAACAGACCTCCAAAGTTATGTCACCATTCCAAGTGGAAATTTAGGTTTAAGCAGTTCTTTTTATATATTCAATATTAATAGTTCCTGCAGTTCTGGTCACATTATCATCTTTTCAATAACTATCAACTCAACAGAAGGCATATGGGAAGATTCGTTTACAGTAACAGTTATTGGTAAACCTCAACCTTCCTACTATACTTATCATGTTTATTCAGAGGTTGATGGGGATTTAATATCAGATAATGATGGTGTTTTTGATCCAGGAGAGATTATTGGGATAAGGTTATATGTAATAAACAAAGGAGATGCAAATTTATTAAGTGTCATAGGAATACTAAATGAAAGTGACCCCTATGCTACTATACATGACGATAATGGAGATTTTGGTACAATAGAAGGGAATGAAGGTATTAGTTTTGCTACATTTGGAATTACAGTTAGCGGTGCATGTCCTGATAAAAGAAATATAAGTCTTAGCTTAATAGCAACAGATAGTTTCAATGTAGTCTGGAAGATGGATTTCACGATTATAATTAATGGAACTCAAGATTTTCAAATTCTAGAAGTCATATATACAGAACAATCAGGAGATGGGGACGAATATATAGATGCTGGAGAAACCTGGAATGTTTTCGCCAACCTTAAGAACAATGGAACAGCACCAGCTTATAGTGTAATTGTTTTTTTTACTTCTTCAGATATTTATGTATCATTCTACCGGTCTAGTTCCTATAGAGATCGCGGTTATGGAACAATGGGTGAAGGAGAGGAAAAAATTATTGATACTTCTTCATATTGGAGATTTACTGTATCAGATGAAGCTCCTAGAGATCATTTGTTGAACTTCTCTTTTAAAGTATGGGATAATTCAGAGCAACCTAATTGGGTGTTTTATGAAAATAGACAAGTAGTAACTGGATATGTTGACAATACTGCTCCTACATGTTCAAACCTTAACTATCCTCAAGAAGTTTTTGAAGGGGAAACTATTGTAATTAGCTTAAAGGTTTGGGATGATAGTGGTGTTAGATATGTTCAATTGCTTTACAAAACTAAATATGGTGATTGGAATTACCAAATTATGAGTGAATCGGGAGGATATTATTCAACAACTATAGGACCTTTTGACAAAGGAACTGAAATCACATTTCTTTTTGTTGCTTGTGACATTCATGGCAATTGTGTTTGTACAACTGAATTCACATTTAAAATTAAGCAAAACATAAGTTCACTTTTTCTTAAAATATTGCTTTGGGGAGCGATCTCTATAGGTTCTCTTATTTTTCTTAAACTAATTTTCAAACGATTGAATAAAATGAAAATTTCTCTTTCAGATGTGAAATCAGCTCTAAATCAAAGAAAAAAGAAAGCAAAAGAAAAAAGAGAGATTAAACATAAGATGAGAGAACAAAAAAAGCAACTGAATGAGATATCACGCCAACAAAAAGAAAGGGAAAGATTAGTTATTTATCACTCAAATGAAAAGGTACTCTTAAATAAATTCGAAAAAATCTTAAGGATGTCTGAAAGGGTAAAGATTGATGACACTGCAGTAAGTTTAGGTCTTAATAAGAAACAGCTTTTTGAGAGATTAATTGATTGGCAGGAAAGTCTTGCCTTTAAATTGGATGGAGGAATGATTGTAGTAGAAAATATTAATGATTTCATTAAATCCTTAGAAAAGCAATTTACAGAATGGGAGGTAATTGAAACTGTTGCAGCAGGAGATATAAAGAAACTACAAGCTGCTAGCTTTGCTTGTTTCTATTGTGGAAAAGAAATTGATAGAAGCAAGACAGATGGAGATATCATTTGTTCTAGTTGTGGCAAGGAAGCATTCTCATGTTCTATATGTATGAAACACATCTCATATAATGAAGAAACAGTTAAAGACCCCAATTGTGGAAATCTCTTTCACAGAAGACATATCATTGAATGGCTAAAAGTGCAGGGAACTTGTCCTTTGTGCAATAAGAGGATAAATGAAAAATCATTAAAAACATTTACAAGAAGTAATAAGTAATCTCTTTCTTTACCTTAACTTCTTCAATAAGAAAGTACTTCTTTCACTCTTCTTCAATTTAAAATAAAATTCACTAATTTCAAACATCTTATTTAATGAGATAAAACCAAAGTTCATATCCATCTGTTCTTTATTTAATTCTTTAATTATCTCTTGTTCTTTTCCCCCTTCTGGAGACACCAAGATTAGAGTTTCAGGTTCTTTCCTTCTAATTCCAGAAAAATGTTTTAGTTGCTTTATTGTTTTTTGAATAACTTCTGCTTCTGCATACCTTAGCATTTGTTGAATAACATTCGCTTTTTTTTCCTTCAGATATTTTATTTCGTTTAACTTCTGTAAAGGCTGGATCTTCAAGAGTCACCTAATCAGGATACTCTCCTATTCCAGGTATTTCAGCAGTATTTCCAATTATCTTCAATACCTTCTTTATCCATCTCTGTAAACTTAACTCTTCTCTAGTTATCTTTCCTAAATTACAAATCAAAGCCTTATTAGGATTACCTACTGATTTTTACATATTTCTGGATTAAACATTAACTGAGGAGTTTTATCACAATCTAATTTTAAAGCACCGAAAAGACAGGGATCTATACAAAGACCACATGCAATACAGTTTAATTAATCTTGTAAGCTCCTATAGCTCCTGTTGGACATACTTCTCTACAAGGTTTTCTAGCTTTACATGTCACTCGTGAATATTCTTCTCTCTCTCTCCTGAAAGGACTTTTTCTCCTAAAAAAGTTAGCTCATATATTCCTCGTTGAGTGTAAGGTTTAGTCAATCCTAGCATAATTGTAAAATTCCTCATAGCAACTTAAATGTAATTTTCTACCCTCTGATCATAATAACCATAATTCTGGTATCTATCTACTAATTCGTATTGTATCAATCTATTTTTATTGGGAAAAGCTTGAACAACTTCAAGAAAAGGTCTGATCAATAATCCTCTCTCCATTATTTCATCTATGAACTCATTTGTTAAGTAAATTAAAGCTTCTGAAGGATTTTCATAAACCCTAAATGAAGAAGTTCGATGAAGAATATTACCATTATAATACCTTTTGTTCCCTTATATTAAATCATTATTTATTCCTTTTATCTGCTCGATTATTAGATTAATTGACTTATCAAGAGAATCCATTTCTAGAAATTCTGTTTCTTTTCCTCCAAGACTTAACAATTCTTCAGGATTTTCTTTGAAATAATTCAAC
>BPTO01000176.1 GCA_023705985.1 Candidatus Heimdallarchaeota archaeon
TGCCTTTATATAGAAGTGATCCTACTATACCTGCAACAAACGCTGATAAAAAGCATCCCAAATATACAACATAATCTGGGGTTCCTATTGAGATAAATATCCAATTAGTTACAATATTTCCTACTATGACAATTATTACAGATAATGTAATAAGTAAAATATTGTATTGTTTTTCAGAAAACTGTTTCACAAAAACGCTTGAATTATTCTGATTTAAAGATTTTCTACCAGATATGTTAAATTTTCTTGATAATCAGAATCAAAAATACCTTTACTAAATCATAGAAGCTAAGGAAATTGCTGTGTATTATTTTGAAAGAACCATTCAATTCAGAGCAATATTTAATTAATGGAGTCTATAAACCTACTTGATGAATCCTAATTACTTGTCTACTCCGATTAGTTGGGGAACAGAAACCATCAACAATTTCATTCCTAAAGATGTAGAAAAGCAAGTAACAGTCATCAAATCTCCAGTTTTTTCCAAAAAAAAACAATACGAGGGAACAACAGAAGAAGCTTTAGAAAAAGCATTTCAAAATCCTCTAGGTTACAATCAAACTTTCGATTCAATAGTTAGAGCTGTTTTTCAAAGAGGAAAACCTATTGTAATAACTGTTGATGACAGTACAAGATCAAACATTCACACTAAAATAATTATCCCAATTCTAATCAAGAAATTGCTCTCTCTGGGTTTAAAAAAGGAAGATATCAAAATTCTTATTGCAACAGGTACTCACAGAATTTCAAGAAAGGAGGAATATTCGGATATTATTGGAGAAAAAATGGCTGATCTGCTCAAAGATAACATTGTTTCTCATGATTGTGATAATTCAGAGATGCTTGCACATGGAAAAAGTATAGTAGGTACTCCTATACTTTTGAACAAGTGGGTACAAAGTTGCTCTATGCTGATTCCACTTACAGATAGCGAGTTACACTATTTTGCTGGAATGGCTGGTACAATCAAACATATTTGCCCAGGATTAGCAAGTAGAAAAACTGTTAGAATCAATCACACGCGAATGTTTCATAGAGAATTTGGATTTGTTCCAGAATGCAAGCTAGGAAATGTTGAAAACAATCCTGTCATTCAAGATATAAAGAACATTGTAGAGATTGTAAAAGAGCAAGTTCATATTTTTGGTATTGATGCCATTGTAACAGATGGAGAGATAGTTTACCTAAATGCTGGAGATATTGTAAAACTACATGAAGAAGCAGTCGAACAGATAATAAATATGAGAACGGTAAAAGTACCCAGACCTGCAGATTTAATCATTACTGGATTGAAAAACTGGGGTATTAACTTATATCAAACGGGTAAGGGAATTTGTGCAGCATCATATGGTGTCAAAGATGATGGTGAAGGACAAATAATAATTGTTTCTCCATGTCCAGAACAGATAGGAAATAAGAATTATGAAAAGATCATGGATGAATGTAAAGACATGTCGACGCAAAAAGCTTTGGAGTACGTCTTAGATAATTACTGCAGTGAAAAAACGTTTGATATAGGTAATCAAAATCCAGTCGAGATTTTGCGAGTTTTAAAGAAGATTGGAGATGGCAATATAATAATGATTTCAGATATGGACAGCCAAAAACTGATTATCAATCGAATAGTACCAATAAAAGAAGCTTCTGAGAGTCCGATTAAAGCCCTTCGAAGGGAGGTAAAACGAGTATTGGAAAATAACTCTGAAGCTACGATTTTTGTACTAGATGACCCTGGTCTTCTAATAAAAGTTAATTCTCTCTGAAAATTTGGTTTGCATCGCTTTACTCAATATCATTATAATCTTCCACCAAAAACATGTAAAACGTATCGTTTATCTTATTCCTTTGAATTCTTTTCTTGATATCCTCATTTTCATTATCAATAATTAACAATGTATTATCTTCTAGAGCAACCATACAGACGAGAATGAATTGAGAATTATAAATGTAACCAAACCAAGTAAAAGAAAAAGAGTATAAATTCTTGAGAAATGAAAAATCGAAGAATTAATTAGACAACCTTCTGTTCTTCTTATCTCTTCTTGACCAATATACAAGTATACTAACTGCAATGATAGTAAATACTGTAGAAAACGGTGCTCCTTGAGTATTAGTGGATGATGACAGAAAAGCTAACCATTCTATTGCATTATAGATTAAAGGCCAATCTGATCCCTCATCTTCATATTCTGAGAAGGGTTCAAAACCATCTCTATCAGTATCTTCTTCAATTTCTGGATGTGGGCTGATAAGGAAGACTCTTCCTTCACCATAAGTATTTGCTGTAATTGCAATTTTGTCTATTAAATTATATTTACCTATGATACTTATTTGTGCTCCTTCATTCGGTTCAAAGTATGGTCCTCCAGCATAAATAATCTGCATTGTGTCAGGAAGATCTCTTGATACAGGATGAGTATGATCAACAATATCGATTTGAGTCATAGCAGAACCTGGTTCAGGTCTATCAGCTATTTCGAAAATAGGTCCCCAAGCTACAGCATCAATTAAATCAAGATTAAGATCATCTCCTTCTACTTTATAATCTGGAGGAGGGAAACTATCATCGTCCATCCAGACCATGTAATCGCAAGCATAGTACGCTCCTGCACAGATACCCAAATATCCACCACCAGTAGAAATGAATTCTTGTGCAGCTTGTTTCCCTTCAGCACCCATTTCTCCCCAGTACGCTACATAATCTCCACCGGGCCAGTACAATATATCAAAATCTTCTAAACATCCATCAATGATATCCTGTCCGGAAACATTAGCATATGTGCAACCAGCCCAATCTAAAAATCTAGGAAAAGCTATATTACCATAATTATAAGCTCCAGGACCATTATACATAGCGACTTTTACGCTTGTAAGATGATTGAAAGAATCATCATCATCAACAGGTATGTTAGAAGCTGATACTGAAGGGAGAAAAACTAAAGGAACCATTAAAAAAAGAAAAATAAATCCCAGAGAATATTTTGTAACCATAACTTACAATTACATGCATTGTATTAATTGTTTTGCCAGAGTTTGTGTTTTGTACTCTTTTTCACTCTCATTCTTATCGTTTTTCTCAGGTATTTTCTTGTTGCTAATTTCTTATTTACTTGACCTTCT
The DNA here is from genome assembly GCA_023705985.1 of Candidatus Heimdallarchaeota archaeon. Taxonomy (GTDB): domain Archaea; phylum Asgardarchaeota; class Heimdallarchaeia; order Heimdallarchaeales; family Heimdallarchaeaceae; genus 18H4-34. Next base: position 3,121 of record BPTO01000176.1, read on the forward strand.
TTTCTAATGGAATTCCAATAAGCTTTATTTAATGAATTCTTAATGTTTCGATATATCCCTTGATGATAAATTAAGTCGCTGTGGTATTTATTGTGGTCAGAGTAGGACATTTAATTGAATAAGTATTAATTTATATAAATAACTATTGACAGAAACATTTATCAACTATGTACTAATAATCTTGCAATTGGTTTACTAAAAAACTGATCAAAAAAAGGTGTAATTAAAAATGAAGAAGAATAAAAAAGTTATTTCTGGATATGTTTTATCTATTTTATTATTTGGAATAATAGCACCACTGTTTTCCTCTCATGTATTGGTAATGGCTCAAACAGGTACTATCGATGTCTATGTCTATGATTGGATTACTTACGATCCTATAGAAGGGGCAGATGTTGAGCTTTATGATGGTACACATCTGATTTTAGACATTGGTTTGACCGATATAAGTGGATTTTACCAATTCACCTCTTTGGATATCGGGGATTATTGGGTAGAAGTCCACGCTGAAGGTTATCAATGGAATGAAACTGAGATTACGATTGATTTTGAAGGAGAAGGAGAACTTGTCGAATTCTACCAAGAGACAATTTTCACACCTGGGAACGGTTACATCGATGTCTATGTTTATGATGTCTCTACTATGAATCCCTTAGTTGGAGCAGATGTTAGTTTATATACTGAAGAATGGAACTATGTAACATCAGGAGTTACAGATGGTACTGGTTTCTACAATTTCACTGGTCTCGGTGCTGCTACGTATCTTATTGAAGGCGATATTGCTAACTTTGATACAGACTACTCTTCTGTTACGATTGACTTTGACGGAGAAGGAGAATATCAGAATCTCTATCTTGCACCAAGTTTTGTACCTGGTGATGGTTTCATCGATGTTTATGTTTATGATAATAACACCTTGAATCCTATAGATGAAGCAGTAGCTCAATTATACACTGAATACTATGGCTGGGTAAATATGGGTCTTACAGATATAACGGGTTTCTTCAATTTCAGTGGTCTTGGTGCTGGTAACTATATAGTTGAAGCTTTAGCTGATGGCTATGTACTAAACTCTTCTACTGTAACTATTGATTTTGATGGTGAAGGAGAATATTTGGTGCTCTATCTGCCGCCATTTGAACATACAATTGACATCCTCTCTCCTTCTGATAGTGATACTATTGAAGGGGGATTGGTTCTCGTTAGTTGCGATGCAAATGATGTATTTAACTTAGATGACATTGAAGTATATGTCAATACAATACTTATAACAACATTCGATGTGTCTGGTGGTGGAGGATTCATATCAGAGTTCTTTGTTCCTGTTTTTGGAAATGGAACAAATACTATCGAATTAGTAGCTAATTGGCTTGATATGTCTACTGATTCTGATTCTGTTGAAGTTAATTCTATTAATGTTATTCCTGTTGTTGATCTCAAGGAAGGTGACATTATGAATTATAGATACGACATTTTAACTTCTACACAAGTATTTGAATACAATTTTACATTCACTAATTGGCTTTCTCCATTTGAAATGAATATTGAAGTAATTTTACATATGTCTGATCATACTGGGACTATTCAGTATGTGGAATATGATATGGTGGTTAATGTGCTAAATGGTTATGTTTCAGTAGATCCAACAAGTCAATTTCTATCAAGTCATTTCTTCCCTTTCAGTAGTTTATTACCTAATCCCCAAATTGGAGATAAAACAGCGATGGTTATGTGGTATGAAATCCTGATAGTTAATGGAAGTGATTCCTGGAAATATACAGATATATGGACATTAGAGTATATGGGAACTCCAGCTGTTGTGTATGTCGAACAAAGCTCAAATATCGTGTATTTCTTTAATATACCTGGTCAAATGGAAGCAATTCTTTTAGAAACAACTATTGATTTCCTTAATCCATCCGTATCTGATGTTGCAGATTTCGAATATACTGTAGGCGAAACAGGCAATATTATTAGCTGGGATGCAACGGATATGAATCCAGGAACTTATATCATCAATGAAGATGGTGTAGAGGTTGATACAGGTATTTGGAATTCTACTACTCCTATAGTAATAAATGTAGATGATCTTTCTGCTGGAACATATGTTTACAGAATTGTAGTAATGGATCTTGCAGGAAATATTGCAGAAGACACGGTCACAGTTACTGTTAACCCGATTATTCCAGAATTAAGCCTTTTTAGCAATTTGTTACTAATACCTACCTTTGTGTTTGTGGCTTATGTGATTATGCGTAAAAGAGAAAAATAAACAATTAACATTAAAATTTCTTTTTTTTCTTTTTTTTTTGTAAAATCTCTCTCATAATTCTGATATTTTAAAAGCTTCAACGTTTAGACGTACTCTTTCTGGGACTTTGATACCTACCCTTTTGACCTTTCTTGACGTTTTTCACATCTTCGCTATTCAATATTCATGTATTTTACTATCGTTTAAAATCCCAGGTTACTCCAAGAAATTTATTATTCTGTGGGTCTCAATGACAATTCACGAGAATCAGTTTCACAAAATTCAATGAATTAATAGAATCTTTTCGTTTGGAGGATAGAGCCACTCAACGCCATCTTCTGTGACAATTGCATCATCTTCGATATTAAATCGAATTTTCCTTCCTCCCCATTCTGGTACAGGCGTGTAAGCGACGAATTCAAATGCAAAAAGGTTATTTGGTTTAATTACAACATGAGCCCGATCTGGACGAAAACCCGCAATCGAGGGACCAGATGCAACTTCGCTATTACCAGTATTTCCTACACAATGGCAATCTATTGAAATACCAGTTTTTCCAGGATGTTTATAATGTTCATCCGGTTCTAAACTAGGACCTCCGCCATGCATAGGATCCTTTGTAAGGTGAATATATACAAAACCCTCCTCTTGCAGAGCTTTACCTAGGATTTTAAGTGTTTCCCCAGCGGTTTGGCCTATCTTGATGTTTTTACGGATAACTTTACGAGCTTTCAGTGCTTGATCCCAACCATATTGAATGCTTGAGGGAATAGCTACTTCTCCATCATGCAGTACATACGCTACCCGCTTAAAATCTGTACCAAGGTTCATGAAGCTGATGCCATAGTCATACTGCAACAAATCACCTCGCTGAATTATGTATTGTTCAGACCGATATTCTGACTCTTTGGATTTAGCTGAATGAATGATACTTGGTGTACAAAGCTCGAATGTAGAGCTCATCCCTCTAACTAGAAGCTGATCTTCCATCCACCAAGCTACATCCTCCAAAGAAGTTATACCAGGTGTGATAATTGCATTGGATAAAGCTCTTTCAAGAAGCTGTCTAGCTGTTTCACAAAGCTTTCCATATAACACAATCTCACTTGTTACTCTTCTCGTACGGAAATCAGTTATTAGTTGTTCAGCTGAAACTAACCTTTCAGCATACTTTTCACCAAGTTCCTTGACCAGTTTTAAGTAACCTGTATGCGAAAGACCATCAGCAACCGCAATCCATTCTGATATATTAATAGCTATATTTTTGGGATCGCGTTCAGAGACAAACTGTTTTAGCTCTTCTTCTAAACCAAAGATATCATAAGCTCCATTTTTCTTGAGTGAATGTTCATCACCGCCTAATACTGCTCTTTCAATCCTGTTATCGCTACGATCAGTAAAAATAAAATAACCAAGATGTCCACCCAAATCAATAGCTAGAGGATCAGGATTCCCTTCTCTCATCACATGAATCCACATATCGATACCATTTTCCTTCATAGCTTTTGGTAGAATAATGTCAAATTTCTCTTGGCGAATTAAGTTTAACGTCTCCCAATGTGCTCGAGCTTCACCCATGACTTAACCTTCCTCAATTAAAATTAGATTCTTGTTCTTCTTTAAAAAGTTTAATCAAAAGTAGAATTAGTTTTTTCCTAACTTTAAAAAAAAGAAAGAAGAATGAAAAGGAGTTATTAAAGAAGATTTAACTCCTTATGCTTTTCCGCTATTTTTTCTGCCATTGTGTCTAATGCTTTGAATATTTCTTCTTTTGGATGACCTTTGGCATAAACAGGTTCTAAAATCTCGACTTCCTTTAACCTAGGCACCATGCTGACAACTTGATCAATAGTCTTTGTAAACCATCCATAAGAACCAATAACTGAAATAAGTTTAATTTTTGGTTTCAAAGCATTTAGTAGATAGGTTGCATATACTGCTAAGGGATGGGGACCTGCGTGAACTGTTGGAGTGCCAAGAATCACTGTAGCTGCATCTA
>BPTO01000177.1 GCA_023705985.1 Candidatus Heimdallarchaeota archaeon
TTGATACATAATCATCGACACCTATTTTTAATATATTATCTAAAACTTCTATCCAAATATGACCTGGTTCCCTTAACATATAGTACAAATTATCAGGGAAATAATACTCTTTTATCTTCATCCAATCACCTCACTTGCTAGTTTTAATGCTGTCTTTAATTTCATAAGGGGGAAGATTTTTAGTCGGGGTGATATCACCTTTCCTGGATTACAGATCTTTTTAGGATCTATGCTCTTCTTATACGCTTTGTAACTTAATAGTTGTTCATTTCCATAAATATGTTTGTAGTAACCAGAAAACCACAATCCTGTTGTATAAGGATGTCCCTTATATTTAACTACTTTTTTCATTATCTTATAAAATTTCATAAAAAGCATAGCTGTTTTGATATCACTGATTTCGTCTTTTTCTTTTACAAAATAAAGAAGGCTCAGTTTTTCTGGTGATATCATAGTTCCTTCTATTTGTATTTGATTGTTGAAGAAAGTTTCTATCTTTTTGATGTACTGATCACTCTTGTCTATAGGTATAATTGCTTCCCCAAATAGAAATGTTTTTGTGTTTTTCAACAAGGAGAAAGTTCTGAATCTATGCTTCCATATATCCTTTATATATCTGTCATCTAATATTTGCCCTTTATTTTCTCTTATTGTTTGATTGAAATTAGCATAAAATTCTGATTCTTCTTCTTTGTAGTTTACTTCTTTTGATACAATAACTAAGTATCTTTCTGGTAATGCATAATCAGATGTTGAGTTTAGAAGTGCAACTTGTTTTGGATTCATAACCCAAATGGAGAATATATCTAAATTATTCAGAGATTTTAGTCCTACTACCAAGTCTTTGGCAGAATCATATGTACAAGCCTTATAACTTAAAGGTGTGTTAAATTTAACACTTAACTTCAATTTTGTTATTATTCCTAAAGTTCCTTGAGAACCAGCAAATAAAGATAATTTGTCTTCATCTGAGAAGTTTTTTATCTCTCCTGTTGGTAGTACCACTTCTATTTCCTTAACTTGGTCTAAAGAACCACCATATTTCAAAGCCCCAATACCTGAACCATCCTGTGCAAACCACCCTCCAATTGTACCAGAGTACAAGCTAGAAGGATATGAGCAGAGAGAAAAACCTTGCATATTTAAAGAGCGTTGCAAATCAGAAAAAACATAAGGAGAAGAAACAGTAACAGATAAATCTCCAGGGTCAATAAGAAATTCCTGTTTTAAACCTTTTAAATCGATCACAACACCTTTCTTATATGGTAAACATCCTCCAAAGCCTGAAGTTCCACCTAATCTTGGAATCACAGGTATTTTTTCATCATTAGCTATCTGAAAAACTTTGACAATATCATCTATTTCTTTTATTAATACAACACCATCAGGAATGTTGCTTACAACTAGTTTAGTTATTGAAGGGAGAGCTACAATATCTCTTGAATATAATAGTCGAATAATTAGAGTATCTTGAAAATTATTTCCGAAGGCTCTCGAAAATTTTGATCTAGCTCTTGTTTTAAGTGTCATTTCTTCACTTCCATTGACATTTTTACTAATTCAACTAAATCTAATACTTTAATTCCAAGCTTTTTCTCCTTAACACCTTGTTGAATTGTATCTACACACAATGGACAACAACTTACAACTATATCAGCTTCAGTATATTCTATTTCAGAAACCAGTTTGGTGTTAACCTCACTGACTAACTTGGGATTATTTATTTTTAGTAATCCTCCGCCCCCACAGCACAGAGCTTCTTCTCTATTAGAAGGTAATTCTTCATACCTTACATTTGGAAATTTTTTTATTATAGATCTTGGAGCTTCACTTAAACCACAATGCCTGACTAACTCACAAGGATCTTTGTATGTTATTTTCTCATCAATAGTATTCAAGAGTTTAATTTTCTTCTTATCAACCAACTCATCTATTAGCTCCGATGCATGAACTACTTCGATATCCCAGTCATCACCTAATATTTTAGGATAAACAATTTTGAAAGATCTATAACATCCAGCACAAGTTGAAACTATTTTTTTTACTCCTAGTTTCTTAAGTTCTTCATAATTATGCTTAGCTAAAGATGTTCCTACTGTGTACCCTCCTCCTAGAAAGATTGGAGCACCACAACACCATTCTTCATCACCAAGTACAGTAAAGTTGACTCTAGCTTTTCTTAGAATTTTGACCATACTTTCTGCTATACCTGCCATCTTCCCAGAATAAGAAGCTTGACAACCTATGAAAAATGCTACAGGAGCTTTTCGTTTTATTCTGCGAGAGAGATTGATTCCACACAGTTCTGCCCAATCTAGACGATCATTGTGAGGTAAACCAAAAATATTGTGTGTTGCTTTAACTTTATCATATATTGAAAGTAAATCACTACTCCATCGTCCTCTTCTGAAAGCTTCTTGTCTAATTTGTTCCCATACTTGTAGAAGAGGAAGATCTACAATGCAGATATTTTCACAGGCTTTGCACATCGTACAAGAGAATATCGCATCAAAGAGCGATTTTGAAACATCTTTTGTATATTTCTCATTAAAATACATTTTTACCTGTTCTAGAATACCTCTAGGATGATTGGATTCCCAATTTAATTCTTTGAAAGTCGGGCATACAGAGCAATATCCGCAATATACACATTTTTGAGCTATTTCCAATATGTCAACTTTAAGTAAATGTGCAGAATTCATTACAACAATTTATTACTCTCAATCATCTTTTTAATGTTTTGTGGTGAAAATAAAGAAGGGAAAAATAGTTCTAGGGTTTATACCTATTAAATACAAAAAAGTGTAATTTTTTCTTGATAACTGTAGAGATAACGAAATTTTTTCTAACTGTAGTAGCGAGTCTTCCTGCTCTAACAAGCTCAATAGGATTAATTTTGCCTTCGCTCTCAATAATTTGAACTAGATATGGACTATGTTCTAGACCTGGTCCTTTTGTATAAACACTGAAATCCACACCGAATTTAAGACCAGGTCGTACAACATAACCTAAATCTTTCAAATGTTTGTAAACCTTCATTTTGCTATCAAAATTCAAATACTGAGCACGACAACGTTCTAGGAAATGCTCTTTCTTTAGAATCTTTTCGTTTTCATCTACAACTTTTAGTTTTTTCTTTTCTATTAAATATGAAGCTTCAAAAAATGAAATTTCTGAAGGATCGCGAAATTCATCCTCTGACTTAGGTTTTCTAACACCAAGAGGTTTTCCGATAAAGCCACTACTATATAGTTTCTGACCTTTGGAAATATCCCAAACAATTATCCTATTCCCGACAAACTGGGCAGTGAATTTCTCTTTCATCTGAATGTTTTTTCTCTCAAATAATTTAACTTTATCGAATCTTGTTAAGATACACACACATTAAATTCAAATAGTACAAATTCCTAAACAAAACTATGATTATTTCTACTGGTAATGTAGAGCTAGATCAAATGATAGATGGTGGTCTTCGAACAAAATACTGTTATGCAGTCAAAGGAACAGCAGGGGCTGGAAAAACGGTGTTATCTCTTTTCATTGCTTTGGGAGTATTAAAGCAAGATATCCCTGTGCTCTTTATCAGTACTGAAGTAGAGTCTGATAGACTTATCGAATACATAAAATCATTCGAGATCGATATCACCCCCTATCTTGAAAACAATATGCTGCGAATAGAGAAAATGACATTAAAGCCAACTGGAGTTAATTTAGTTCAAACGGACAAATTTGATCTTTCAGCTATAATTGCTAGAACAAAACATATAATTGAATCTATTGGAGCCAAAGTTATAATTTTTGACTCAATTTCAGCTTTTGTTGCAGATTTTGAATATGAGAAAACAGCTAGAAGCAAGTTTATGGACTTTATTAAGGAAATAACCAATTTGGATACAACATTGATTCTAACATCCGAAATAAGAGAAGGTGAGGATAAATCAACTCTAGAAGAATATCTTGTAGATGGTGTGATAAGAATAAGGACAGATATGCAAAACCAGCAACTCGTTAAATATATCTCCGTTCCAAAACTTCGCTCAGCTAAACCTGCAAAAGTTGAAAATACTCTTATAATAGACAAAACTGGATTTACTATCCTTGAAGCGGAGTCGCTACCAATAGTAAAAATAGAAGGAGAAACACTGGGAATAAAAAGACTCGATGAACTTCTTGGAGGAGGATTCCCTTCTGGTAGTGTAGTTCTCATAGAAAATAATGGAGAAATTGACTACTTCCCTCTTTTCTTAAGTACTCTCTATCATTCCTTACATCAAAAAAAGGGAGTAATTATACATTCGAATGTACAAATGTACTCTACAAAAATTTTAGAAGGTTTAACAAAAGCAGGATGTGATATAACCCAATATCTGAACAAGGGAAGTTTAGTTTTTATCGATAAATTCAACCGCTCTGTGACGAGTACTGAAGCAAGAGAGATTAGTCAACTTCTAAACACTGATGATATGATATCAGTAACTGTTGAACTAATGGAAGCTTTTGAAGGCACTAATCAGAAAGTTACACTTTTTGGTGATCTTACAGACGATGTTAACATTTTATCAGAAAGTGACTTTTTACGGCTTTTTGCGTTACAATCATTCAATATCAAAGAAAGAGGAGCAATATCTTTCTCGTTTATCAATTTTAATGCTATAAGTAGAGAAATACTTGCTAGATTAAGAAATACTGCTGATGTAATAATTAGATTCTCAAAATCAGATTATAGTAAACATATCGAGTGCATAAAAAGTAGTACAGGAGCAACTTTCTTACCTAAAGTAGTGAAATATAAACAAAAATACCCACTTATTGAAATATTAGATTAAGGAGGTCTAAGGAAAATTAAAGTCATCTTCTTTACAGGTCCAAATTGTGGTTGGTGCATATATGTTAAGGATATTCTAATAAAGATTATTTCCAAATGTAGCAATATTGACTTAGAAATTGTAGACATTTCAAAGGATATAGAAAAAGCATTTGAATATGATGTTATAGCTTTACCAACGATTATACTGCCAAATAGTCAAAGAATTATTGGTGCAGCAGATGAAGCATTATTACGAGAACAGATAGGACACTTCTGCATAGCAGAGGAAAAAATTGATTAAAGAGAAATATATTACGAATTTTGATGATTGAAGAAATTGCAATACAAAAATGCATTGGGGATATTTTTACTGAAAATCAGATGTTAGAAAGAATCAGAGATTTATGTTTTTTAGGAAGCAGATTCTCAGGTACAGAAAGTGAAAAACAAGCTCAAGAACATCTAGTGAAGTTTCTAGTTAATCTCAATTTAAAACCCATAGAATGGGAATTTGAGTATCAAGGGTGGAGAAGAGGGACATGTTCTTTTCAGATTGAAGACCAAAAAGCAAAAGATATACCAGCTATTTCTCTAGTCTTGGCACCATCAACGTTGGTAGAAGGTATTGAAGGATTGATAATTTGTGGAGCAGGAGGATCAGAGAAAGAGTTAGAAAAAATAAAGAGTGAAGCAAAAGAGGCATTTTTACTTGTTCATTCTGGGAATACAGAAGAAGGTTGGTTACACAGACGTATAAAATATGCAAATGCAGTAAACATTGGAGCTAAAGCATTTATTTTCGCGAATCATAATCCTGGACAACTCTTTCCTACAGGATCTGTGAGATCTAATCGTTTAGGTGAAATACCAGCTATAGGTATCTCAAAGGAAAATTACTCGTATATTAATGAATTAATTAAACTCAAGGGATCATTAAAAGGAAAAATCGAAGTAAGCAACATATCAGAAAAAACTGTTTCAAAGCATATCATTTGGGAGATAGAAGGTGAAAATCCAGAAGAGGTTATAGTGATTGGAGGACACCTTGATGGTCATGATTTAGCTCAAGGAGCTACAGATAATGCTGGTGGTATAGCAACTCTATTAGAAATAACACGGCTTTTTATTAAGTATAATGTAAAACCTAGAAGAACCTTGAAATTCATAGCGTTTGCTGTAGAAGAGTTTGGTGTGGTAGGATCAACAATTTACGCAAACAAAGAAGATTTGCAAAATATTGTAGCAATGGTTAACCTTGATGGGATCGTTGGGCATATTCCCAAACATATATCGTGTAATGGATATGGTAAACTCTGTAAAACCATCCTGAAATTAAAAGAAAATCTATTATATGAACCGTCAATATCGTCAGAAATCGTCTCAGCAAGCGATAATTACCCTTTCTTTTGCAAAGGAATCCCCAGCTTATGCATTTACGGGGAAAATCCTGATCCAAAACTAGGAAGAGGGTATGGGCATACCTCAGCTGATACATTTGATAAAATAGACCCATTAGATGCTAAATTATCACTAGCATTTGCTTTAGTGTTTATATCTCATTTTAGCAACATTGAACGCTTACCTGAAAAATTAGCTCAAAGAGAAATTATAGAAATATTGCAAAATAACAAATTGGAAGAAAACTTGAAAATATTAGAAAAATGGCCGTTCAAATAGAAAAAGGAAAGAGTAATCACTTTTTCCTGTAGGAGTAATTTTAATTTACTTGTCAAACAAGTTTCATCAGGTGTAAATACCCATTTTAAAAACGTATATGAGAACCGTCATTAGTTGGGGGAAAGCTGTTAGGAATTTTATTCAGAACCTCTGCTAAAATATTATAATTGCTTTTCTTATTAACTCTCTCTGCTAATTCATTCTATGTAAATTATTGTAAGATTACTAAAATATCAAATATAAAACGAGATTATCATTTTTGGAAATAGTAATCATTCACTCTAATTTCTTTCTTCTACGTTTTCTTCCTCTTTTAAGAAGGAGCAATGATAAAATCACCAATACAAAAATTACAACAGCGAGTGTTATCCATACAAAAGGATTATCAAAATCTATCGAGAAGTGATTAATTTTGAAACTTATCCAGACAGCATCTACTTGAATTCTTTCGTTATTCCATTCCCAAATATACTGTTTCCCTTCATCTGTTTCTGAAATACTACATGTTTGAAAAGAACTAGTTTCTTTGAAGAGATAAGATTCCGGTTGTTCACCATTAACAACGAATTTGACAACTTCACTTGTCTCATTTGCCCACATACGTGATGTTCCTACGACATATTCGATCTGTAAATAAGTTATATGTTCACTTACAACTGTTGAATCAAAGCTTAAATCCAATGTATTATTAGAAGATTGTTCAAAAAATACTTCTGCATAGATTAAGGTCTTAAAGTAATAATAATCTATTCCTGTTCCTTCAGACATATTAATTGCTTCTTCATAATCTAGCTTAACGAGAGTATAGTTTTGATCTAAGCCATTCATAGATCGGAAGAGCGTCGTGTAGGGAAAGAGTGTAGATCTCGGTGGT
>BPTO01000178.1 GCA_023705985.1 Candidatus Heimdallarchaeota archaeon
GTATAATAGACTCTATTAAGCGCTATAGTATTTTCAAAAACATATGTAAAAGTAGTATTTCCTAAATCAATCATTGTGCCATTGTAACTATAAATTACTTCAAAAAGATCATAGTTTTTAACATCGATTTGAATTTGTACAGTGACATTATTATCGTCAATAACATCACATTTTAGGGTAACTGAATCGTTTGCTGTAATAAGATTATTAGGTGTAATATGTACATTTTGTATTAAAGGAGCAATACCGTCTACCCATGAAATGGTAGTGTTTTCACTATAAATTTGATTACCCCACACATCTTCTGAATCAATCCAATAAGTTGTATTTTCGCCAATTTCTTGACATGGAATTACTCCCCACCAAGTGTTAGGTGGTGCTCCTATACTATATTCGACTAATATGTTTCCTTCTCTGATTTGATGAGTGCCATTCCAGTAAATGTACCAGAGAATGTTTCGATTAAAAGCAGACGCATCAATAATTGTCGCATTCACTCTCATTTCCCCTCCAAGAATATATCCTGGGTTTCCATTTACGATATTAGAAATAACAGGGGGAACATTATCTTCAATTGTTATAGTAAAGTTGTATGTGCAAGAAGAATAATGAAAAACTGAACTATCTTCAGCAATAAAACTAAATTTGATCACAACATTTTCATCTGTACCTGGAAAAACTTTATACCAGAGATTGGTATCAGTTTCTTGTGTCATTAGATATTCATATATTGTTCCAAGTTCGTAGCTATATTCTACTTCAACTTTAACATTGTCAATTCCAGAATTATCCCAAGCCTCAGCATATAGTTTGAAATCTTGATTAGCTTTAGGAGATACAGGCACACATCCCATGTATGCAATATATGGATGTAACCCATCTGTAACAAAAATTGAAAATACTTGTGATTTCTTTATATTGGTTATTGTTGAATTATCTTTAGCTACAATTTGATACTCTAACTTGGTTCCTTTTTCCATTGGTGGAAGTTCTACACTGTAAAAATTGGGTTCAATAGTAGAATTACTCATAAGTGTATTAGTATGATCTTCGGAGTCGGAGTTGTTTACCCAAGTTCTCAATTTAACTGATTCAACTTTGACATTATCTGTAACCCAAACTGAAATTGTGGTAACATTAGAGTTAGTAACAATTGATGGAGTTTGATGTATATCTGCTACATGCGGCAAACCCCCATCATCCACTCTTAATGGACCAATGGGTAAACTATATTCAACATTGTTGTGTATATCTGTTGCAACAATCCAATATGTTACCTCACTATAGAGAGGCAAACTAGGAAGTTCAGCTTCATAATAGTTATACATATAAGATAACATTCTTATCGAATGGTTTTCGGAGTTATCTACGTTATAGATCAGAAGAACAGATGAAATTTTACTATCATCCTTAACATCACAATATATCATTGTTGTTAATTCGGCTCGAAGAATATCGAAATTTCTTCCAATATTTGTTATGCTTGGTGCTGTAATATCAGTATCTCCCATAACAGAGATAGTGTTAACTGTTGAAAATATTTGAACTATAAACAATGCTATAATTATATACAAGATTTTATTTCCTTTATTCATTTGCTTTTCCTCGATTCGTTTTTTTATGTTTTAACATGGATTTACGACCTAGAGATAATATTATCACTCCTAGAATCATAATAAACGCAGAAACAGAAAATTTTAGATCTTGAGTGGTAATAATTCCCTCCGTAACTGTCTCTGTTGTATTTACATCCTCAGATGTTTCAATTGTACTAATGGTCTCTGTTGTATCAGTTGTATCTGTAGGCTCTATATTAAAGACAAACTGTACAAGACATTCTCTGTCAAACATATCATACGAGATTATTGACAAATTATGATTTCCCTTAGGAATGTTTGAAATATTTAACATTAGTGTGAAACTGTTGAAAACTGGTTCTAACATAACAGAGAAATATTTCTGTTGATCAATATATATTGAGAAATTTACTGTTGAGTAATCATAAGAACTAAAATAGATGTGAATTGAGTTTGAAATTATTGTATTATTAGTAAAATCTGTGAATATTTGTGGTTTAGATAAATCCACATATATTTTAACCCCTTTTGAATATTCTTCATTTTCTGCTTTGATTGTAAAAAGTATATAGTGTTCTCCTTCCTGAACATTGTCAATACTACATATCTGTTCTGTTTCCATTACCTCATTTATGTTAAGTTGGACATTATCAAGTGAAATATTGACTATTCGACCAATATCATAAGACAGATGAAGTTTGACTGTCTTAGTGTTGAAGTAGGGTATGTTATTAGAAAATCCTATGTCCAAGGAAAGATTATATGATGAAATATAAGAAATAGAGATATTACATAAAATATTTCTTAAAGTGTTTTTATTATAAATGTCCAATGATGACCCATTAACTTCTAACGAGACTGTTAGGAAATAAGTACTACTAGGCTCTAAAATGTATTCATTTGTGTTAGAGTTGGATAAGAACACAGGATTACCATATTGGTCATGTGACTTGGATAATTTTGTGATCAGTTCATATCTATTATCATTGTTTTCTATATTCGTAGTCTGTACTTGAATTGAATATGATATTGTTTTATTGTTTGGAGTAATTACTTTGGTAAAATACGTTCTTTGATATAACTTAGATAATGGATCAGATAATAGAGCTAATGTCGCATTTTGTTGGAAAGATTCTGATGTCTCATTTATTAATACCTTTTTCTCCCATCCTTCGCCAAAAACTCCCCAACCTTCAACTCGATCTTTTTGTGTTACACCGTCTTCTGGTATTTGAGCTATATTATCATAATCACCATTATAGTAATTGGGAAAAGCAGGAAATGTTTGTTGTAAAATTTTATACTTTATCTCTTTTATTTCACTCCATGTATAGTTCCAATTTTCTTTTATTATATAGGAATATACAATACCTGACATGAGAGCTGTAGAAAAACTAGTTCCTTGTACTTGGCATAATGAGTTAAGTTCGTTGGTATCCGCTACTTTTATACCTTGATAAACCACTCCCAAACTGCCACCCGGTACAACTATATCGGGTTTGATATCTCGAAAAGGACAATAGCACCCATGAGCGCTATAATAAGCTATTTCTTGTAAACTATTAACTGCTCCAACAGTTAAGGCATAAGGAGAACTTCCTGGAGATTCTACTTCACCAGATGTACCAGTATTTCCTGCGGCAATAACTGGAAAAATACCATTTTCAGCGATTATTCTAATAGCATCATCTATAACAGCAAGTCTCTCATCAAAACCTAAAGATAAGTTAACTATTTTTATATTATAAATATCTTTAATTTCAAGTAAATAATCCAAAGCTTCCAACAATACTGTAGTGTTACCATATCCTTGATCATCTAAGACTTTTAAAACAATCAACTTCGCTCCAGGCACTACACCTTTTATGGATTGTAATTTGGGATAATCAATTGTTCCTGTAACAGATGTTGTGAGTTCTCCTGCTTTGTTTGAAACAAATGCAATGATGTTATTTCCAAAAAACATAAGAGTTTTCCATGTAAACGAACCATTGTTGAATGTTGGTGACTCTGCAATAATTTGTTCAGTATCGAGATTGTATAAACCTACAGAAATTTGATTGCCATTTTTCCACTCTACACTTATTTTTATTTCCCTTACATCCTCTTTTTCAATATATCCTAAGAATCTAAGAGTGTTTCGATGGACAGTAGTGTTAAAACAATAAACTCCATTACTTATACTATTACCTGCAATAATGGAACAAACAGCAGTTCCATGCCCGAATGTGTCACAAGGTTCATAATACAGATTCCCTCCATTTTCATCTTTACCTATGAAATCCTTCCAGTGCAAAAGTTGATTCTTTTCAAACATACTATGATTTATATTAATACCAGTATCCAAAATGGCAATTGATGTATCTTCATCTGGTTCGTAGGATTGAGATATTCTTAGACCCATTTGCTCTTGTGCTGACACCATAGATGATGTCATTTGTGCTGTCAAATCAACTTTATAGAATTCTACATTTGAACATCCTATATTTCTTAAAAACAATTTCTTATCGATTATTTTCACAACTGACAAGTCAAGATTTTCATAATAATCAAGAATTTGACTACCATCTATGTTATTAATGACCTTTTTGATAATAACAATGTCTCCTTCTCTAAAAGTCTCTCCGAAATCTAGTAGACAATTAGTACATCTATCTTGTGTAGTAATATTATTAATTTGTAGTAATATTAATAGACCTGTAATTAAAATACCGGTTAAAGATAGAATCATAAAAAATTTTATCATTTTATACTTGTATTTTTTGTACAATGAACTCATTTATTATCACTACATTTTTTATAAGTTAATATATTGACATAATTTACTATTTTCAGGCAGAATGAACAAAAATTTAGGGAGAATGAAGGAAGGATTTTATTTTCTAATAACCTATTTTTTACTCCAAATCCATACATTTCCTTAAATTCTATTTCTCTTTTCATCTCCATTCCAATGGGAACATAATTCTGTACATTGATGGTGAAAAAATGCATGAATAAAGGATTGAATGAAAGTGAAATCTTCCCTTTAGAGATTGTACTTTTTTCATTGATTTCAAGGTCAGAAAGAATGGTTCTTTGTTTCCCTATGTGAATATTCTTCACCCCATCACATAATTTCATAGTTATTGGAGGATAATGTTGAATAGAGTGGGACTTAATGATGTCAACATCTAATGTAGCTAATTGATTTATAAAGGAGGTAAATTTTTTTAAAAAAATACTTAGGAATATTTGAAGATTTAAGGAAAAGAAGAATAGAATCCGTCGAGAACTATCTTCTTCCCAAACCCAATTTTCTTCTTTTTTACCTCTCTTCAAAAAATGATGTAGCATGTCTTGAGGAAGGAGTGAAACACAAAATAGAGATAATACTTGTTCACTATCAATCGTAATGTTGAAGAAAGAATTTTCGCTTCCATACTCTAAAGAACTCAAAATAAGATTGTTAGTTAGTTGTTTTGGTGGATATTCTTTCAAATTATCACGGTACAGGATTATGTAACGTGATTCTCCTACCATCTATAGCGTTTAGAAGAAAACTCAAATCAACGTTTTCCTCTTAAAAAGACTAATATACAAACAGCTATAAAAATGTTTCACGTTATTAAAAAAGCATACACAATTTATGAAAAAAGGTATTCAGCACTACGATATATTTAATTATTTAGAATTATTTAAATGCAATTATGGAACATCTCTTGGAAGGTTTAGAGCGAAAATTAGCGTTACAGATCATCGTTAAACTTTTAGAATTTAGAGAAGAGGTTAATTTAACGACATTATTCAAGTCTTGTGTCGCTGGACAGAGAGCTATGTACACAGCTTTAGAAGAATTAGAGAAACTAGAATTAATCAACAATTATCAAACAAAATTAATGGGTAAACGCTGTATTTCCTTAACTAATTTAGGAGAACAGGTGGCATACAGAGTTATTGATATTATGACTTTATTGGAATCGCAAAGATTCAAGGATCGAAAAAAGGTCGATTTACATGGTTACAACTGGTGAGAAAAGGAACAAAAATGAAAGAACAAGTAATTTTATTTATTTCAATTTACTAAACATTTATTAGTTTATATAAGAGAATACATATGAGGATAGTTCCTCACACGTATCCTCAACGCTATAGACGTGAAGAACACGTCATCGTTATACCCACCCAATCTCGATGCATAACTCTATTTTTCTTCTTTTTCTCATGCTCATATTCTTCCAGTGACAGATATACCACACAAAGTATTAAAAATACAAAGGAAAAAATTATAGGTAGATTGCAGTTTAAGTTTTTCTTTGTGAACACTTGTCATAACCTTCGTATTTGATTGTAAATAATCTCTAATATCCCTTCAATTCGGGAATTGTCTTTTATATTCCCTTGATTCAAAAGTTTGGACAGCTCTTTGATGTCTTTTATTTCTTTTCCTTGTAGTTCTAGTACCCCTCCAATAATCTGTAACAATTGTTTAATCCTCGAAAGCAATCTCTTCTTTACTACCTCTTTCTGTACTTCATTCAAGAGTATCAGATGTTCGTTGAGTTCCTCCCATCTACAAGTTAAATACTCTGAAAGTCCTTTCTCTGTTAATTCTTCTCCTTGTAGTCTTTCTATCATACTTTTCATTTCTTTTCAAATTCAGTATATATACGAAAAGGTTTTTAAGATTTGTGTTTTATACAACCGTTATCGTATTCATAAATCCTAACAAACCTTATTTGTTCGTTTTTTATTATTCTTTCGTGTCATTTCTTGCACTTATCCAAGCTTTAGAGCAAAAAACATCTATTCAGATTTTGCTTTATCTTCTTTCCAAGAAAGATCAAAAAGATAATGTTACATCTATTTTCCGTTCAGGTGCCATTAAAGGCGGACAGACAGCAATGTATACAGCCTTAAATAAGTTAGAAGAAGCCGGACTTGTAAAAAGCCATCAATGGACAGATAGATCACTAAGGCTGATTTCTTTAACAGTGCTTGGAAAGGAAATTACCACAAAACTAAAAGAAATATTGAAACAAGGATAGACAAAGAAATTTCAAAAAAACTATACCAGAGAAACAAAACGAGAGTTATGCACATTGCTGGAGTTGAAATAATATCATAAATCCAATAGTGTATAGATAACACTTCTGTAACCATATCAATCTTAAATATTTCATAGAATTTTACATACGTTAACAATGATAATACTATTGAAGTTCCATTTATCCCCATTTTTTTTGAAAGTTTGCAAGATTTATTCAAATTTCTCTCAATTTTTTTGTAATTTCATGGTAAAAATCTTCACTCTTCAGTATATTATAGAAGTATTACGCAAAAACATTGATGCTATCCAATCCTTTGGTATTTAAGAGAATAGGTGTTTTTGGTTCTTATGTTAAGGAGAGACAAGAAGATATCAGTGATCTTGATGTATTGGTTGAATTTGAAATAGGAAAGAAAAATTTTGACAATTTCATGGATTTGCTTTTTTTCCTTGAAGATTTGCTTCAGGTTAAAGTTAATCTAGTTACTAAAGAAGCTCTTAGTCCTTACATAGATCCTAATATTCTGAAAGAGGTTATTTATATTGAAGAATGATATTGCATTTCTTAAGCATATAATGTACGAATGCTTGTTCTTAATAGATTTTATTGAAAAGACTGATTTTGAAGACTTCATCTCTTCTGAAATCTATAAAAGAGCAGCTGTAAGAAGTATTGAAATAACTGGTGAAGCTTCAAAGAAATATCTGATCAAACAAGAAATAAGTTTAATGAAATTGAATGGA
>BPTO01000179.1 GCA_023705985.1 Candidatus Heimdallarchaeota archaeon
AGATAAGGCCACGTGACTGGAGTTCAGACGTGTGCTCTTCCGATCTCTAAAAAACGAAAATTTCTTAATTCTATCATTTTTCTCCCACCATCATACCAAGGATGATATAGATCACCTAATCTCCACTTATGATTTTTTGTACGCTTATAAAATGCTAATAATAAATCTATAATCATATTCTTTCTTGTACCTTTTTTCCATCTTCTCCAACATGATAGAATTAAGAAATTTTCGTTTTTTAGTGTAGATTTTACTTCTTTCAATATTTTAACTACTTCTTTCTTTGATGATAGGTGATGGATGGCAGCTATGCAAATAGCTATATCAACTGTTTCAGGTTTCATTGGCAATATTCTCATATCAGAGTTAATAATTGATTTTTTGGCTATCGGTAATTCAACAAAATTCTTCAGTAGTTCGAAAGAAACATCGATTGCTACAAATTCCCATCTTTTCTCTGAAAAGTGTAAAAGGTTTCTTCCGTTCCCGCAACCAATGTCCAGCAATATTCCTTCTGATGGTAGATGCACTATATTTGTAATATACTCCATATATGCTACAAAATCTCTCCAAGGTTTCTGCTTAACTTTCTGATAGTGTGGTGCAATTTTACTGTAGGCATCCATAAGATTCTGAACTTTTGAATTTGGTGATTTCTGCAACTCAGAGTATATATCTCCTAACACTTTTTCAAGATTTGTTTTCCCTTTATCATTAATATTAAATAAGAATCCTTAAATATTATCTTCTTTTGAGTTAAATTGAGGTAAATTCCTACTCAAAGATGTGAAATCATGAAAAAACTCAATGTTGCAGTAGTTGGTACTGGAAGCTGGGGAAAGAACCATGCGCGTATTTATAGTGAACTTCCTTATGCAAATTTATTTGGAATTGTTGATAAAGATTCGAAAAGAGGAAAAACGATAGCAAAACAATACAACACTCAATTTTTTGAAAATCTTGATGATCTTCTCAAGAATGAGGAACTTCATATGGTTGCTATTGCATCTCCAACCACAAGTCACGCAAAAATAGCTATCCAAGCTATTGAACATGGTAAACATGTATTCATCGAAAAACCCATGACTAGCACAGTTGATGAAGCTGTGGAAGTTATGGATGCTGAAAAAACTCATGGTATAAAAATCGGAGTTGGTTTTATTGAACGCTTTAACCCGGTTATAAAAAGATCCAAACAGCTGGTTGAAAATAAAGAACTAGGTAATTTAGTATTAATGGGTGCAAGAAGGTTGGGGCCATTTTGGCCAGGGAGATTGAAAGATGTCGATGTTATACGAGATGTTAGTATTCATGATATTGATGGATTTAGGTATATAATAGGTAAAGACCCTATTTCTATCTATGCTAGAGGGGGTAAACTAAGACATCACTACTATGACTATGCAGAGATAATTCTGGATTTTGGCTCAGGTGTAACAGGATTTATAGAAAGCAATTATCTGACACCTCATAAGTATAGAAAACTCTCTTTAACTTGTGAACATGGAATAGTAGAAGCAGATTTTATGACACAAGAGTACATTATTGAAAATGAAGAATTCATAAAAAAGAGAAAACTTGAATGGCAAGAACCATTAAGTGATGAATTAGGATCTTTTGTGAAAGCCTGCTTGGAAGATAGAAAACCTTTAGTGACTTCAGAAGATGGGTTAAGAGCATTACAAATAGCTTATGCAGCTATTGAGAGTATTGAAACTCATAAAGTCATTAATGTAGATTAGTTTTTTAAAAAACAAATAAAAAGGGATTTTTCACATCCCTAGGAATCCTGCCAAAGCGGGTACTGTTTCAGATATTTGTTCACTCGCAAATATCTCATAATACTGCCTTAGAATCCCTGTTGTAAGAAGTATTCCTGTGCCGGTTCCTAACGCTCCTAGAAAGTCAGCTACTGCTGCTAGCACTCCAATAAAGAACCCTCCTAACCAGGCAGCTGTTGGAATATATTTGTCTAGATATTTTTCCACTGTCCGCGGAGATCTACGAAAACCAGGTATTTGCATATTTGCATCCAGTAACTGTTTAGCTACATTTTTGGAACTCATACCTGCTGTATCAATCCATATCCGCGAGAATACACCACATAGTATTACCATTAACAATAGATAAACAAATGCATTCCACGGGTATGCTATGACTTGTTCTGGTCCATAAGGTGCTGTTGTCATCGCTGATAACCCAGATACCGGTGCTTCTTGTCCTCCTGTTGCATCACTAGCCTCCCACCGGCCAAAGAAGTTCACTAAGAAGTTTTTAAAACCTGTAGCTGTAGAACCCCAATTCCGCCACATTAGATTTGAAATGAAGTATATGTTTGCAAATAATGCGCTTACTAGGATTACTGGTATATTAGAGGTATATAGGAATTTGATTGGGTATCTGGCTGGCATTTTGAATTGACTATGTTGTACAGGTATTTCTATTTTTATTGAATCAACATATATAACTACTGCAAAAACAACAATTGTTGCCAATAGACCTAATAAGTCTGGAACTCTTCCAGGGCGGCTAAATGCTGCGCCTACATCACCTCTTGCTATTCCTTGGAAGAATGCAAGAATGCAACCTCTGTAAAGCCCTCCTGATTCTGGGGAGAAACTAAACATACCATCAAAGATTTGGAAAGAAACACTTGCGGCTATGAATAGACTAATACCAGATCCTAAACCATAGCCTTTCTGTATTACTTCATCCATCAACATAATAATTATACCTGCTATAAGCAACTGCCCCAGGATAAGTATTTGTTCACTGAATCCTAATTCACCATATGCTCCACCAAGAATATAAGCTAGTGCTTCAAAGAATGTTAATAGAATCGCCATTATTTTTTGAGCACCAGTATAGAGAGCTCTTTCACTTGGATTAGTGAAGTCAACCTTTATGATTTGACTTCCCACTAATAATTGCATAATAAGGCCAGCTGTAACTATAGGTCCTATACCTAATTCAGCCAATGATCCTCGCTGAGACGCCATAATAGCGCGCATAGCAAAGAATGGATCAGACCCGCTTGGATCTTGTTCAACTCCAACAATGGGGATATTCAACATAGCTAAGTAAATGGCCAAAATTCCAAAAGTCCAAGCCAGTTTCTTCTTAAAAGAAGGCTTTCTCTCAGGTTTCCTTACTTCAAATGTAAACCGTTGAAAGGGTTTGAATAACGTCAAAAATTTAGAAGCCATTTTATTAGTCCTTTTTATGCTAAAAGGATTGCAGACTAATTTGTTTATAAGTTATACGTTATTTGTGTGTAAGCATCTAGCTTAGTATTATTCTAATCTATTTCACACTATCTTGTTAAAGGAAGTTTACCTCAAGGAGTTTCAACAGACAAAAAGACAGATAACACATATGTGTTCTAGAATTAATAAAAATGAAAAATAAAAAGAAAAGAATTACTCTTTTTCTTCAATTATAACTTTGCCACCTGCTGCTTCAATTTTTGAGATAGCTCGTTCACTAGCTGATTCTACAGTTATGTGCAGTGATGTTTTAATCTCTCCTTGAGCTAAAAGTTTAGTGTAGCCTAGATCCTTGAGCTTAATTTGAGAAACATTACTTTTTTTCTCTGCTTTTCCTTCTTTGATGAGTGTAGGTAACATAGATTCAAGGTGAGAGATGTTGATTTGCTTCGTATCCTTTCTAACAGTTGGCGGACGAACGAAGCCCTTTTTACCAAGAGGAGGTCTTTTCCCAGTAACGACTTGTAACCAATGATGAGATGTCGGAGCAGCATTCCCAACTCCACCTCTAGTACCGCTTTTCCTATGTCGTTTCTGTTTTCCCCAACCATGAGTTCTAGTAGCACGATATTTTCTTATCTTCTTTTTATGTCTTAATACCATTTCAATCACGCCATCCTTACAATTAGAGGATTTATAGCAATCCCTCTATAACCTAGTTCGCCACCTTCTGCAAAACCTCGTTTTACTCCACGATAACCTTTTCTTGCAGGATGCAATCTAAAGAATTGTTTCATTGTAGGAATATCTTTCAAAGAGGCTTTACCATCCAATAGGGCATCAGCGAAAGCTGAAATATTTTCATAGTCAGTATTTTTCTTCAAATATTCATCAGTCAGGGGGTTACGTCCTTCAAGTTGTCCTCTCTTTTTAAGCACGTGTACTAACACATCTTTGTTAATCTCTCCCCAAGTTATAGCATCTTTTGCTTTTTTTAACATCCCCCTATAGGAGGAGGAATTAGGTATTAGTGTCATGTAATTTGGTCTTTCAACTCTTAGCATTTTCAAAGTTTCTTTTACCTTCTGTTGAACATTAACAGTTCCTCTAATCCTTATTATTGCGTAAATTTCAGTCTTTTCTTCTTTATTGCTCATACTAACATCACCTATTGTGTCCAATCATTCCGATTCATGATAGCATAAGTGTTATGCAATGCTTTCGCTGTTGCCTTAGCAAAATTACTTGTTGTTCTTGTTTCTCCGAAGGTTTTACTCCACACATCTTTAATACCTGCAAGTTCAAGGACAATTTTTGCTGTATCACCAGTTACTAAACCTAACCCTCTTGGAGCTGAAAATAGTAACACATTTGTTGACCCTACTTTTCCACTTACTTTGAAGGGTACTGTATGAGGTTCACCACATGAACATTCCCATGAACCACATCCTCTTCTTACAGGACGTAGATTTAGTTTAGCGTTTGTTATCGCTTTTTTAATAGCAGGTCCAATTTCTTTTAACTTTGCTTCTCCTACTCCCACATAGCCATCTTTGTTTCCGACAACAGCTGTTGCTCTGAATTTACGTTTTCTACCCGCATCACTCTGTCTTTGAACTAAGGAGATGTCTACAACTTCATCCTCAAGTAGATCACCAACTAGTACATCAACAATCTCTGGTTCAGCAATAGTGAGACCTTGTTGGAAAATTTCGTCGATTGTTGTTATTTTTCCTTCTTTCACTAATCTACCTACCCTTGTTCGAGGTTCCCATTCTTCAATTTCCATAAACATATTTCTACTCATGATAATCACCTTAAAATTCGGAATCTATCTTCGCTTTTGTCGCCTCAAAGTACTTAGGAAGGTCTTCAGGTTTCTTGTTAACTGCTAGATATTTAGAAAAGAATCTTTTATAATTTTCTTTGTCTTCACTAGCTAGTAGCTTACCGTACTTAGCAATGTGCTCTCCTTTTATTCGTTCTTCAGAAGGCATCATTATATCATTAACAGGGATTTCAACACCTGCATCTAAAGCTCCTTTCAATGTAGCAAAAATCCTAGTTCCAGCATTTGGAGTGTGGATTCCAATATCTAAAATAGCTTCATTAACGGATTTTATCATTGCCTTTTTACCAGCTAAGTAACCTGTAAGGTAAGCAGCAGGCAGATTAGAAGTGGCAATATCCCAACCATATTCTTTAAGCTCGTGTGACCTTACTTGAATAAGTGTAAGATCTCCACCAATATTAGATTTCACAAATTGAACTAAAACTTGCTTATTAGAGGGGCGTGTTACTAACCTGATTTTTCCAGACTTTATGAGTCTCTTTCTTTGGTGAAAATCAGTTTTTTGCTGGCGTCTTCTTCTGAATGGAACTTTATAGAGAGGGCCGTGTTTCTTTCTTGGGGGCATTTGTCTCTGTTTACGTCTCATCGATCTTTTACTTCTTTTAGACATTTTATTTCACCTTATTAAAGCTCAGGAAGACGTTTTTTGGCCAATCCATGCTCAGCGATGTAATTTCGTAAATATCTCACGTTACGGAACAACCCACCTTTAGATTGAAGATAGAGTTTACGATAAACAATGGTTTCAATATAACCCTCATCACGTAACATTTTGAGAAATTTGCGTTGTGCGCGGACTCGATTTATCCATCTTGTTTTGCTTGGAAAACGGGCATTTTTAGTTCCTCTTCTACTTCCAGGACCAATTCTTTGCCCTCGCTTTTTCTTTACTCTAAGAGCACGAGCTCTTCCGCGACTAACGCCCTTTACTCTACGCTTTTTTATATCTCCATCATCAATGTGTCGTCTAATATCCTCACGTGTAATGGCTAAAGCTAAATCCTGTAAACTATCAGGGTCTACTTTGACTCTGTTTACACCTATTTTAAGCACTCTGGCCGCCATCTTTCTTTGCGTTTTTACGTCCATTTATAAGCCTCTTTACAGTTATTAAAGGAAGAATCAGTCTGATTCTTCTTCATCTAACTCGAATTCTTCTTCAAATTCCGCTGTCGATAAGTCCTCTTCAAATTCGTCTTCAAGTAATTCATACTCTTCATCCAACTCAGCTTCTTCAATAACTTCGCTAATTTCTTCAATAGTTGCTGGTGGATTAAGAATTTTTAAATTCAAGTCAGAAGCAGTATCTAAAATCATTTGGCGTTTTCTTGCACCAACTGTTCTTTTGATCATAATAGCTTCTATTTCACGATCAACGAATTCTAGTTCTGCAGGATTCCCGATATGAACTACTTCATACCCCGAAGGATGCAGACCGCGTACTTTTTTGGGACCACGGTAGCCTACATTGACCATTGAAGGATAACCTTTGCGCTTTTCTTTCATTTTATTATCAATACCCTTAGGTTTGCGCCAAGTAGTATCTACGCGTTTGTAACGCCAAGATTCTTGTCTTACAAACTTTGGTCTACGGGCACTAATTTCTTTGCGCTGTTTTAGTAACTTTTTTTTGTCAACTGACATAGGCAATCACAGTAGAATGTTAACTTAATCGTAGTAGTAAGCTATCATCAAGCTTGTGTTTTTAATACTTTTCATGTTTAACAAATAATTTCGTAGAAACTTAAATTAATAGAAAATATAAGAGTGTATAGCAAAAGGATGTAAAAAGAGAACAAGGAACAATTAGGGAAGTATAATGAGATAAGGTTTTATTCTTTTTTTTGCCACACCCAAATTCCATCCATAAAAGTCTCTGGATCTTTCTTTCTTTTACCTCTTAGTCTGCATTTTTCCTGCATGTTCGCAGCTGTTTGTCCTACAGCTTGTTTATCTATACCTTCTATGATTACGTCATCCTTATCTATGCTTACTTTTGTATCATTTCCTACAATTGGTACAGTCAGTACTTTTCTTCCACCATACAGGTTTTTAATTAGTATTTGTCGTTGTTTGTTCTTAATTTCAACAGTTATAGGAAAATGGCTAAACACTATTTTTGATTTATAGACAGATCGGAAGAGCGTCGTGTAGGGAAAGAGTGTAGATCTCGGTGG
>BPTO01000180.1 GCA_023705985.1 Candidatus Heimdallarchaeota archaeon
GATCTTATCCTTATTTGATAATTTCTGAAGGAATAATAAACTTGTTTTTGACATTGAACCATATGGAATAAACGTATGTTGTGGTATACTTATTATACCAAGTATTTTAGTTTTCTTTGTTATATATTCAACAACTGGAATATTTCTCTTATTTGTAAATGCACTATCAGGTAAAACTATACCAATTCGTCCATTTTCTTTAACTAAATCCAGGCATCTTTCTAAAAATAAAATTTCTGACATTTCAGACTTTTTAGTTTTTCCTTTTTTGTTTTTTGAAAGTGCATAGCTTTTATAATATTCTTTATCTGTTGATTGTATCCTCTTTCCAAAGGGTGGATTAGTAAGTACTATGTCGTATTTACCCGGTTTAATCTCTTTTACTGGATCAAAATTTTCATAAAAATCTAAAGCATCATGACATTCAATGTTACTATGTCCATCCTCATGAATAACCATATCCATCATAGCAACTCTTGCAATTCTATCGTTTATTTCAATACCAAAAATCTGTTTATGAGCAAAATCCCAATTAATTCGTGTAATTGAATCTTTATCAAATTTATACTTTTCTTGTATTTTATTTGAGACATGTTTCATTGAGTAAAGAAGAAATCCTCCTGAACCACAAGCAGGATCTATTAATCTTTCATTCTCATTAGGGTCAATAAAATCAACCATAAATTCAACAATCTGTCTTGAAGTAAAGTACTGTCCATATTCACCTCTGAACAGTTTTCCAAGAAAATTTTCAAAAGCCCTACCTTTAACATCTAAATCAGTTCTTCTTAAAGATATATTTTGTAAATACTCAACAATTTTAAATATTACATTATCTGGAAGATTAATATCTTGTGAGAACACTTTAGAATTCCTACTTTTAACTTCATTATAAATTTTCTTTATTCTTTGAGCTACGTCTGAAATTTTTTCATAAGTACCTATTTGAAATTTATAGTATTCTCCATGAAGTGTATATCTTTCATCAAATAGTTTAGTCATTAATAGTTTGCTTATCTCATCAAAAGCAATTGAGGGATCTCTTTTACCTCCTTCCCAAATCTCATCATGACAGAGTTGAAATTTCTTATCTATAATATTAAAATTTGTTTCAATTATATCATTATTTGTATCACCTTTTTTATATCTGAATTTTGGAGCTTTGCCATAACTAACAGGAAGATTAGCTATCCTATATTTTTCAAGTTTAGAGGTTGTTGCTGGGTGTTTTTCAATATTATAAACCATACTTTCTTGACCACATCTGATAAGTAAGAATTTTGCATTTAAAAGATTAGAATTTCCAAGTCCTTCTCTTTTAGCTTCTTCGATATCCTTTAATGATGATATCGCTTTAGTTTCCACAACTAAATATACAAATTCTTGTAAGTCATCTTCATAAACCACTATATCAGCAGGTAATTTTGGCTCTCTTCTTGGACCAATAACTTCTGTAGCAATTCTTTTTTGAGGATATTTGTATTTTACAATTAACTCTACAATTGTTGATGCTCTTATCTTTTCTTCAGGATTTTTGAAATTGTATGATTTACCATTTGGGTATATAACTTTCCCCTCTTTTAATTTTATTAATCCTTTTTTAATTCCTAGTTCAATTAATCCTTCATTATCATTTATCATTAAAATTATCCTCTTCAAATATAATTTAGAACAAAGTCCAATTCTTATAAAGTTTAGTATTATAAAAACGTCATACCGAACTTTTTCCTAAGATTTTCAAATTTAGTTAACAAGTTCTTTCATTAGTCTCTACTTTCATTTTTAGATCTCCTACAAAAATTATCCATTTTCTAAACAGAAAAATGATTGGAAAAAAGGATTTTGACAAAGAAATAGAACAGTTGTTAGAAACAGCATAGAAAAGAAGTAATAATGAGAGTAAAACTTCAACACTTCCTTGTTTTGCCTTCTTTATATATGAGACAATAGATCTATAAATTAATTAAACCTAAAGTTATCTGCCTATCTTTTACTCTTAATCCAATAAAAAGAAAAGAATAGAATAGAAAGAGAGTTTACGATATTTAAACTGTTAATGATTACAAATCCTGTTTTACTTTTTTTGGCTTTTTAATACCCAATAGTGTCAATAATACTTTTGGTGCATTTGCATCTTCAGTAACCTTTTGTTTAACTGCTCTTTTAACACCTTTATTTCTATAGTCAAGTCTTCCCATTTTGCTATTTAATTCAACCATTTTTTCAGGCAAGTTTAAAGACTCAATACCATAGTGCTTAGCCAAGTCACTGAATAACTTGTTACTCGCTAATGACTTACCAGCGAATGGGATCCAAGTCTTACGCAAGTAATCACTAACAATGCTCTCGAACTCAGTTCCTTTAACTGACTTTTTAGCTTTTCTCTTAGCAATAGCACTTGCACCACTGTATATTAGATTCAATCCCAACAAACCACCAATAAGTCCACCAACAAACAATGCTTTAATTTTATGTATTGTTGCTATGTCATTTGGACCCATAAAAGAAGTTGCAGCATCTCCTCCCGTTGGTACTCCATAATCAAAGGTTCCGTTCATGCTAATATGATTGTCACCACTAACAACAATATCTGAAAGGTATGTATATTCGCCATTTCTATTATCCACCATCCAAAGATGGTCTTTGTTTGCTTTGTTGATTCTTATTTGTGGTATCCATGCTGGTATGCTTGCTGCAACTCCTGCTACAGTGTTAACAACTACTGTTATTGGTTTGTTACCATCTAATAGCCATTTGTAAAATTTCCCCATTTTATATTTCACCCTTTATTTTATTTATCATTAAATTATCAGCTTTTTTCTTCGTGCTCTTTCAATATTCGTGGATTGATTGTTCTGTAAATGTTTCTTATTCCATTGATTGTTAAGAAAACCGCTAAAAATACTGCTAGTGAGAAACCTATGCCTATCATAACACCACTAAAACCAGCACAAGTGTTGTAAATGATTGCATCATGCGTAGTTAAAAAATTTGCTGCATCACCATGCACGTAACCATCAGTATTGAATCCCGGCCAGAACCAATTACTGAAGAAATTACCTTCATGAGTTCCTGCCATAACGGGTTCACCACCAAAAGGATCTATACCTATTTCATCATGTCCTGCTACACTTATTCCCACAACAATTCTGTATGCTGCTGCGCTTAAACCAGTTGTTAAACCAGTAATCAAGGCTATTTTATCATTCCAAAAGTAATAACCAAGTGCTTTAAAACCATTGCCAATCTTTTTTAAATATTTATTTGTCATTATCTATCTCACCTCACAATAAACAAGTTAACAGTCTTCTTGAAAGCTTTGTAAACAAAGAACCCTACCAAAAAAGCAGCTATCGAGAAACCTATACCTGTCATAATACCACTAAAACCAGTACAAGTGTTGTAGATGCTTGCGTCATGAAGTTGTAATGCATTAACTCCAGGACTTTGTACATAATTTTCGCTGTTAAATCCAGGCCAAAACCAAGAATTGAATAAATTACCTCCCTCTACTGTACCTGATATTGCAGGTGTTTTTCCATCAGGACCAATAAATATCTCATCATGTCCTGCTACACTTATCCCCACAACTATTCTGTATGCAGCTGCACTTAAACCAGTTGTTAAACCAGTAATCAAGGCTATTTTATCATTCCAAAAGTAAT
>BPTO01000181.1 GCA_023705985.1 Candidatus Heimdallarchaeota archaeon
AACCCAGTGCTTTAAAACCATTACCTATTTTTTTTAAATATTTATTTGTCATTATCTATTTCACCTTACATTAAACAAGTTAACAGTCTTCTTGAGGGCTTTGTAAACAAAAAACCCTACCAAAAAAGCAACTATCGAGAAACCTATGCCTATCATAACACCACTAAAACCAGCACAAGTGTTGTAAATGATTGCGTCATGCGGAGTTAAAGGATTTAACACATCACCAAGTACATAATTTCCACTATTAAATCCAGGATTCCACCAAGAATTGAACAAATCGCCATCGGTAGTTCCAATAACTCCCAAATCACCAGTTAATGGAGATCTTCCTATTTCATCGTGTCCTGCTACACTTATTCCTACAACAATTCTGTAGGCTGCTGCACTTAAACCAGTTGTTAAACCAGTAATCAAAGCTATTTTATCATTCCAAAAGTAATAACCCAGTGCCTTAAAGCCATTGCCAATCTTTTTTAAATATTTATTCATTTTTCATTTCTTCCCTATAATACACGTAAAGTGTTTCATTACTAGCAAGTAATAAAACAAATAATATTAAAAGTGTTTTTGTACTTCAATATGGGGTGCTATGTCCACCACGAACTCAAAGAGAAAAGGTTTTTGAACAAAACTCCAGTTGATAATATACCCAAAATTGCTACCAATCTTAGTTGAGTTATCGCCTACTTCATTAGTATTATCCTGTGTTTGATAGCTCAATAATATTATTTCAAACACTAGTTGGTATAATATCAGAACTAAAACATTTGTCCTTATTAATAATAATATCATTAAGGTTAGTCAATAGAACCCTTTTACCTTCTTGATCTAGAAAAACTGCTCTGTAAAACCATAAATCTTCAGAATTATTAGAATCATTCACGCAATGAGCTAAAAAGTATTCCAAATCGTTTCTGGTGGAGATTTTATTATTAGCTAAACTGACAGTTATCCCTTTGACCTTATGTTCTATCTCAAAAATTAATTCCCATGACATAGTTAGTTAATACCTCTTGAAATTGCTAATCCATCCTTATCCTTATTCTCTTCAAATCTAATATCCTCAAATAGATCTAACTCTTGGAAATTCTTGTAGTGAAAAGATTCCAATCTTACAGTGGAAAAAAACCTAAAAGAATTAATATTACAGTAAAGCAAGACAGCCATTTTTGGAAGAATATTTCTGGTAATTACAGGGATAAGGATAGTGATGATGAAAGAATAGAGAAAGATTAAGAGAGTTAAGAAAACGATGAAGATTTTGAAAACAAGGGTATAAGAAGAATTATCGGAAGAATCAGTAAAGACAAGAACAGAGGCAATAACAGAAAGAATAGTGAAAAGGATGAAAAGAACCTTTTCTAGAATACTAAAAATTCTTGAAGATTGACGTTCTAAGAGTTCTTCCATCATAAGAGATTCTAACCCTTGAACAATTATTTTTTGGTTTTAAAGATAGAAAGATGTTAGATCGGGTTTGGTGTTACCCTATCATTCTCAAATTGGTATATAAACTCGAAAAATATTCTAGTAAGGAATCTTAACAGAAGAATTCTTTGCACAAAATATATATTCTATCAAGAGTTTAATTAAGATGTGATTTCATGAAAAAGAGAACAATATTAATTCTATTAATACTGACATTGTCAATCTATGCATTGAATGTCAATGTACAAAGCGCTGAAGAGAATGATTATCAACCTACTTCGCTAGAGTTGACACCCCATGATCCAATTACCATCAATTCTGATGGTAATTTCACCGATTACAGTTTTCTAGGAACAGGAACAGAAGGAGATCCTTACATTATTGAAGAATATAATATTACAACAACAAATAGTAGCGGTATTTATATTAGTGGTACAACTAAATATTTCGTTATTCGAAACTGTTATATGGACGCAGAAAACTATGGCATTTACATCTATGATGTAGCTGATGGAACAGCAACTTTCGCACATAACACGTGTAACAACAATAACGCCTATGGCATCTATCTTAGCGATTCTGTTGGTTCGACTGTCGCAAATAACACATGCAACAATAACTACTATGGCATCTGGCTTTCCTTTTCTGATAGTTCGACTGTTGCTAACAACACGTGTAACAACAATGACGAGGGCATCTATCTTGAAATTTCTAGTAGTTCGACTGTTGTTAACAACACGTGCAGCAACAACTACTTTGGCATCTTTCTTGAGTATTCTAGTAGTTCAACTGTTTCCAACAACACATGCAGCAACAAAATCTATGGCATCTATCTTTGGAATTCTGGGAGCTCGACGGTTACAAACAACACGTGCAACATCAATGACTATATAGGTATCTATCTTTGGGATTCTGGGAGTTCGACGGTTACAAACAACATGTGCAGTAATGACAACATAGGTATTTCTATTTGGGGTTCTAATAGTTCAACAGTCATTAACAACACGTGTTGCTATAATGACTTGGGCATCGATTTTTTCGATTCTGATTCCTCGACTGTTGCCAACAACACGTGCAACAATAAATGGCACGGCATCTGGTTTGAGCATTCTAGTGGTTCGACTGTGGTAAACAACACGTGCAACAACAACTACGGTGGAGGTATCTTACTGATCAGTTCTGGTAGTTCTACTGTTACTGACAACACTTGCAGCAACAACAGTTACGGCATCTATCTTGACGATTCTGATTCATGTAACATTACTTACAATCTTATACAAGAAAATGAAGGATATGGAGTATACTTATTATCTGATTCTGTTGATAATATCATTCACCATAATACCTTTGTAGACAATAACCTAGGAGGAACATCACAAGCTTGTGATAATGGTACTAATAACTACTGGTATGATACTGAAACACTTGAAGGCAATTACTGGTCCGATTGGAGTGGAACTGGAGTTTACTCTATTGATGGTTCAGCAGGTGCAGTTGACTTATATCCTCTTGGAGAACCTGTAATAGTTGAATATCCACAAATCGTTTTACTAACTCTACTACTTTCCATTGTTCCTTTATTCCTCACAAGGATAATCTCAAAGAAGGCAAAGAAATAATAGACCAGTGGTCAGAAACTGTGAATAGAAACGTAGTAATAACAAGTACAAAACCTTCAACTCTTCCTTTTTTTACATCCTTTATATATGAGAAAATAAATATTTAAGTGAACTAAATCTAAAGTTTTCTACCTATTTTTTACTCCTAACCCAATAAAAGAACTATAATTTGTGGAAAGTATGCGGGGAGTTATTGGGAAAGAAGAGTTAGATCATAAAGAAAAAGAAGTTTCAGTTGATTTCTCACTTGATTATTTCTACCAAGAACTCGAAAAAGTGATAGTTGTCAGAATATTGAGAATCATGGTCAAATCTCTGCACGGAGAAGTTTCCAATACGAAAGATGAGGTTTTTTTGGATGAGAATTATTTTATCACCTTTATA
>BPTO01000182.1 GCA_023705985.1 Candidatus Heimdallarchaeota archaeon
ACGACGCTCTTCCGATCTGAAGGCTTTTTGAGCTCTCAGGTATTAATCGACCAAGAGGAGGAGAAATAGCTCAAAATCTCGACACAGCTTATTTTCGACCCTCTGAGAACTTTGAATTTCAGTTCCCTTTTCCATCCTTGGCTATTGACAGGTTAAAATATGGACAAAGACTTCTTAAATCACTAGTAGATTATCCTTGGATTAAGGTCTATAGCAAGTATAAGGTAGTTGAAACACTAATTAAAAATGATAAAGTTATAGGCTGTAAAATCCGAAAATCGGATGGAAAACATGTTAATATATATGCTAATATCGTGGCAGATTGTTCAGGCGTTATAGGAATTGTAAGAAGAAATCTTAATCCCAAAGTTACCTCTAAAATACCTAATAAAATCCAAAAACATGAAACCATCATTTCTTATAGAGAGATAATTAAAACTAAAACAAAACACCAATATCAAAAGCAGATGAGAATAGAAGCTCGCGATGAACTTCCCCCTCCGGGGTATTTTTGGATTTTTTCGAAGGGAATTAAAACACTCAATGTTGGCACTGGGTGGCTTATAAATGATCAAAATAAGCATGTTAATGTTAAGAAATCTCTTATTAAATTGAGGAAGAAATTCTTTCCAGATGCTGAAGTAATTGATGGTGCTGGTGATACGCTTACCGGGAGACTTCCTTTGTATTCAATGGTTGCCAATGGTTTTATCGCTTGTGGAGACGCTGCAGCTTTAGTTAATCCTATCAGTGGTGAAGGTCACGGTCCTGCTTTATTAAGTGCTTTTTATGCATCGATTGTAATTGAAAAAGCAATTAGGGAACAGCGATCAGACGAGCGATCTTTATGGGAATATAACATTACTATTTGGAATTTATATGGTTATGATGGGGGATTAGGTGTTGCAGTGCAAAAACTCCTTAATGCAATACCTTTCAGTGAATTTTCTTTTCTTTTCGAAAAAGGAATAATTACACAAAAGGATGTAGATGCAATAATGGATTCCTACAATGCTAAAATCCCTGTTGTTGGAAAAGCATTAAAACTTCTTCAAAGACCAAAAATGTTAATTAAAGTTATAAAAACTCTATATCTTGCTGAAAGAATCAAAAAATTAGCTCAACAATACCCAGAAGACCCGGATTATTTTGCTAAATGGCAAAAGAAAATAATTAGACTGGAAAAGAAGAAAATATAGAAATATTGATCGTTCATCTAATCTGATACTACACGACCATCTGTGATTTGAATAATCCTATCGCACATCTTTGCCATTTGCAAATCATGCGTAACGAAAAGAACACCCATATTCTTTTCTCTAGCAAATTTTTGTATTAATTCGACAACCACAAGTCCAGTTTGTGAATCAAGGTCTCCTGTTGGCTCATCTGCAAAAAGAATTGTTGGGTCGTTAATCATCGATCTAGCTATCGTTACTCTCTGCATTTGCCCTCCAGAGAGTTTTATTGGAAATTGGTTTTTATATTCATCAATTCCTACTTCAACTAACAAGTTTATGGCTCTTTTCATAACTTTTGATTGAGGTTGACCAATCATGAGTGCAGGTAACATAACATTTTCCAGTACTGTAAGTTGAGGAATCAAGTTGTAATATTGAAAGATGAAACCCATATTTTTTCTTCTGAATGATGATATTTCTCTGTCAGAAAGTTTGTTAATGTTTTTGCCCGAAATGAAAACTCCTCCTCTTTCAGGCGTATCTAGACCTGAGAGCAAGTTGAGAAGGGTAGTCTTACCACTTCCTGAGGGTCCAAGTATTGCAACCATCTCCCCCTTCTTTAATTCAATATCTGAACCTCTTAAAGCATAAACAGTAGAACCGAATAAACGATAAGTTTTGAAAAGAGCAATTCCTTTCAAAATAACATCGTCGTGAACTTCTATCTCTGTTTCATCTTCGTATCTAACATCATGTGGAATTGATTGGAAAAAGGCTACATCTCTGAACTTATCCGAGAAAAATTTCATCACTTGTATATCAGATTGAATCCATGAAAAACTATGTATTAATTTGGAAACATCACCTGTTTTCTTATCTGGAACATCATGACAGCAGTTTATAAGCTCTAGAAGGTTTTGATAAGATAATTTTACTGTTTGTTGAAGCTGATTTAGCCATATAATGTAATCAGTACATTCCGCATCTAAATTTATCTTGGTAAGATAATTTCTTAACTCATCAAGATCTAATTCTTCAACTTGTCTTGACAAATCATTTTTTATTTCATTAATTCTATTAACTTGTTTTAGAAGATCAGAGAGAATTTGTTGTGTTGTCGATAATAAACCAAATGTTACTCTTAATGATCTCCACAATTGCTTGTTGACATTTTGAACTAATCTCTCTTTTTCGCTTTCATCTTTAAATAGGAGAGTTAATGTATCAATCGCATGCTCAAACGACCCTACTATCCAAGAAAGGTTTGACACGCATATTTTTGAGAATTGAGTTATTGTCAGATTTTCTAATAGAGTTCTTAGTTGAAATTCTTTATTCACAATCTCTTTTTTTTCTATTTTTAGAGAAAAATCATCAGGAAAAGAAACTAAATCAGGTTGGTTATCAGGATATTCCCACAAAATAACAAAACTGTTCAGTAAGACATTATTAACATGAACCATTGCTCTCTGTTTAATTTCTTCTGACCTTCTAACTATTTCAAGTTCTAGCTCTTCTGAATTTGGTGATTCAGATGATTTAACTAGATTTAAGAGGATTTTAGAGATATCTTTAATTTCAATATTTTTACTGATTTGTGATTTATACCTACTACTTTCTTTTAGACTATATTTAAGAATAAAGCTTTTTATTTGATATTCAATTTCTTCTCGTTGTTTCTTAGATGCAACTTTGTAATATGGTATTGAAGATGTAATAAAAATGAACGTATTGACTTCTTTATATTCAAAATTTGAAACTCTTATTGTTCTTAAAAAGTATCTTTTAAGCTTTCGTATGTGTTTATCCAGAGATTCTCGATTTAATTTATTGATTAAAAATCCCATTGACAGCCCTACATCAGGTAGAATTTTCTTTTCTTTGTCATATAGAACTTGAGACATCTAATCACCTAAAATCCTTGTTCTACTATTTCGCCATCGACTATTCTAATGATTCTATGGCAGAATTGAGCTATATGTTCAGAATGTGTAACTATGATGAACGTTTGTTTATAATTTTCATTAATTGAAACAAAAAGGTTCATAATGTCAGTAGCAGTTGAATTATCTAAATCTCCTGTTGGTTCATCTCCAAGTATAATTGCTGGATTCATCAACAAAGCTCTAGAAACGGCGACTCTTTGCTGTTCTCCACCACTTAATTCTCCAGGGAGTTGATGTAATTTATCTCCTAAACCCATTTGTCTTAGCATCATTTTAGCTTCTTCTTCAGCTTCAAACCTAGTTGCTTTTGTTAGAAAGAGTGGAAGAACTGTATTCTCTAGTGCAGAAAGGAATTCGAAAAGATTGAACAGCTGAAAAATATATCCTATATTAAATAATCTGAATTTTGTCATTTCCTCATCAGTTAATGTAGAGATATCCTTGCCAGCAACGAAGATATCTCCTTTTGTCTGTAAATCAATCCCACCAATAAGATTTAGAAGAGTCGTTTTTCCGCAACCTGATGGTCCCATAATTGCTACCATCTCACCTTTTCGTATTTTGATATCTATACCCTTTAGAGCATGGACTGCCATATCTGTTCCTTGGCCATAGATTTTGTGAAGGTTTTTTGTTGTTAGTGCATATTCTTCTTTCATTCTTATCAACCCACGTACCTGAGAGCCTCTGCTGGCGTTATTCTACTTGCTCTAATTCCCGGTATTATCGAAGCTACAAGCGCTACCCCTATCATTATTCCAGTATAGATTAAAATCCTTGTTAGAGGTATAACAACGCTCCAATCATACAATCTAGCAAATGCCCAGCCTAATACTATTCCATTTACCAGACCCATAAAAAGACCCAATCCTGCAAGTATGAATAGTTCTAGCATGATAGACTCTATAATCTGCCTTTTCTTGTATCCAATCGCTCTCATCATACCTATTTCTCTTCTTCTTTCTGAAACATTCCTCACAGCAATTATTATCATCCCCATTGCTCCAACAACTAGACCAAATCCAACAAAGTATTGCATAAAATCGAAAGTCTTTACTTGGAATTCGACTGTTTCAAGCATTACATCCCACACAGAATGAGCAGTAGCTGCAACTCTTTGCCCAGATTGTCTTATTATTGAAGTGTTAGCGTTGAAGAAATATTCAATATCTTGAGCAATCTTATGATTTTGCCCTTCTCTGAAATCTTCACTAGTCTTAATTAGATATTGATTTGGAGCTGGTACTATTAGAGAAAATGGCAGAATGTTATAAACATCAGGAGTTGCAATATATTTTGGAAGCATGCTAGTCAAACTGAAAGGATATTGCAGCATTAATGCAAGCACTATAAACTCTTGCCATCCTAACAATGTAGAAATGAAAATTGTTTCTCCAGGAGTTATAAAGGGAAGTGTAGAGATTATAGTAAGTAATCCATCATCATTATCGATGTAGCCTTCTCTATTTACACGATCTCGAGAATAGAATATATCCCATATTTTATGACTATATTCTCTCTGATATTCTTGGGATCCGTCAGGTTTATACTCTGCATTAAACTGCTTGATCGAGTTTGAGAATATGAAATCGAAAACGTAATCATCCCCGTCTTTAAAAGTATCATTTTCTACAAGATCAAAACCTGAAGGTATCATTAAAGCACTCTCGTTTCCTACCGGATTCAAATCACTAGTGAAGGCTATTGCGGATTTTATTCCTTGAACTTGTGTTATAGAATCATTTACTTGAAGAAGTTCCGATTCTACATCAATTCCAGAAATGTTCGATACAGGAATATCAAGTTGTGCGTAGATAGCTCCTCCACCACTGTAGAATTCTACAGAATCAAGAGTATTAACTTTGAAAGTTTGTTGATAAACACTGGCAAAAATATTCATTGTTAGAACAAGAGTGAATATTCCAAAAGTAAGAGTACTTCTCATTGTTCTAGCAGTCATGTATTTACTTGCTACAAGAGAAACAGCTTTCTTCAACCTTGTCCGATAAAAAATTGTTCTTATGAAATTAGTCACAGCTCTTAAATTCACTCCAACAAATAGGATGGTAGAAAGAGCTAATAAAACAACAAGGGTAATCAGAATTTTGCTGCTCTCGGCTAAGTCGTTAAGTAATGGCAGAGTAGCCATTAACATAACTATTGTCAATCCAATCAGAGAAAGACCTAGAAAATTCCCTAAGATCTTCTTTGAGAATAAATAACCTAATAGGATACTCAATCCTATTAAGAAAGCACCTGCAGCACCCAAGAATATCCATTGTTCAACTGATGAATCCCATCCTGCTGAAGTAAAATAGGAGTCTTGTACAATTGATTGAGTTACAAATGTTGTAATTCCTCCAACTACTAATGTTAATCCTAAAGGTAATGAAAATGTTCCTGCTCTTTTTGTTGGGACTTTCTTTATTCCTCTAATTACTTCTATAACATCAACTCTACTTGCTCTTAGAGCGGGTAATAACCCCGATGTTAATGATAATATTAAACCAACTACAAGTGAATACGTAACAGAAGCAATTGTGACAATAGGTCTCAACTGAATAGATACATCAAAGAAAGTTTTACCTATTTGCCACACTAAGAACATTGACATTCCATATCCCCCACCAATCCCTGCTATTGAACCCACAACTCCTGCAATAGTTGATTCCATCAAGAATAGTTTAATAATTTCTCTTCGTTTTGATCCTATTGCTCTTAAAATTCCAAGCTGTTGTAATCTATCTTCTACTTGAATTAATTGAATATTTACGATTAATAATACACCGGAAAAAATTATTAAAGCACCAAAGAGATTAAAAGCTACCAAAACATCATTCAGAATATCTTCTGATGCATCTAAAGCTGTGGCTCTTATGGCTATAATAATTACTCCAGGTTCTATGGGAGCTAATAATTCATTAAGAATGTCTTCAGCTGCATAAGCTTCTTCACTGGAGATAGGATTTTCAATGTGATCAGCACTAAGAGCTATATTGATTTCTGTACATTGTAACTCGCTTAATCCAGTAATTTCTCTTAAATGGTCTATATTTGTCCATAAGTTTCGGTTACCACCTTCTCTTCCTTTTCCTTCGTTTTTAACTATCCCTTTTATTGTCAAGTTATAGTCTTTATAATAAAACAGATCCTCGAAAGAAATTGCACTTAAATTTATTACAGGAAGGACAACCAATAACTCCTTACCTACTACTTGTGTCGTCTCTTCTGAAAAGATATCATTAATTATTCTATTAGATATTAAAACAGAACTATTATCTTGCAAAAGGAGGTTTAAGAGACCCTGAGTATAGATTGTCCCATTTTCATCATATAAATCTCCAAAGACTTCATCTTCATTAAAATCAAAACCTACAAGTGGAACTCTTTGTTCAATTTGTCCCTCTTCTTCATTATAGACAGTGGTGAATTGTCTTACTCGGGCATTCATAGCTGAGACATTAATTCCTGAGTTTTCAATCTCATAAAATAAATCTGTATAATTATTTAGAGCAAGTGGTATTTTTGTTATAATGATGTCGTTTTCACCTAGAGCTTCAAGAAAAAAATCTGTTGCTGTACTACCAAAACTAGTTATAGTTATTTGTACGCCCATCATTAAGCTAACGCCTAGCGTAATAGCAACTATTGTCCCTATATTTTTCCCCATTCTTCTTTTGAAAGTTTTACGGACTAAGTAGTTAATATAGCTCATATGAAATATTTCCAGAAAATTCTATCACTTATGAAATATATGATAATATTGATTATTAAAAACAATCCGTTTAGACTAGATTTTGCAGCTGTAGACTACCCTCACACTATGTTTTTATATTTTATAGAATTTCATTGCATGTGGAGCAGTTTAAGATATCAATTATTGGTAATCCAGGAGTAGGTAAAACTCAGATACTAAAAACCCTTTGCGGAAAAACAATATCTGAGGAATATGGTCAGAATATCGCTTCTAAAGAACTGTTTCTTGGAAAAAAGAAAGT
>BPTO01000183.1 GCA_023705985.1 Candidatus Heimdallarchaeota archaeon
AGACTTAATAAGAGCCTCTCTAGTTTAAATATACTTGAGTTTAGTCTTTTGTATAACATCTACTCTTTAACTTCCTTTTCTCTTTTATTATGCTCTTCAATAACCTGCTGAACTTCTTTTGATTCTAAATATTCTTCCATAATTATTCTGGCTGCTTGAGATCTATGCCATTTTTTTATTTTAGCGTAAATATTTAAAATCTCAAGAGCTTCTTCACTAATTCTTATTGATATTGTAACACTCATTTTTCTAACCAGCTGATGAAAATATATTTACAAATATAAGTGTATTTATTGTGATATATTGTAAGTATCTAAAAAAAGGTGTCTTTTTTAGAAACTAAAATTATTACCAGGTTGATGATTCAGGTTAACCTGCTCTGCTAAATTCTTTATGAGAATACATTAAATAGATCCTAAAAGTCTTGGATGTCCTTGCCCTTTCTGTTCTTCAAATTCTTCTTTAGTAATTCCTAACTCTCTAGCTCTTTCAAGAGAAATTAACACTACTTCATCACATGGTACAAAGTCAACAGGGACATAGATAATTTTCTGTTCATAATATTCTCGTGCTGGATTCTCCCCTCTAACTTTCCTTTTCACTGTGCGTATACGTGTTTTCCTTATCCTTTTTATAAGAAAGGAAGGTACATGTTTAGGCATTTTTTACCATCCTGAAGGGTTTTTGTTTCAACATATAAAAAGATTTTTTTACAGTAAAAATCAGGTCGTTAATAATTCACTGTAAAAACAAGTTACAGTAAAATGTACGCTGGCGAACAATTCACTGTAAAATAATAATGAACAAAAGCTGAAGGATCCAGGTTTCCTTTTTACAGTAAAACCACAGCCGTTGTGGATTCACTGTAAAATAAATTAATAATATTTTTAGATCTCAATAACTATCCTGGAAACAAATTATCAGACGTCTGATAATTCACATTTAATCAAAAAATATTCTTCCTGGTCAAAAGAAAAATGTATCAAATAATCTTACCACGTAAATTTATTTCTGTGTGGTAAGATAGTTTATATTTTTCAGATCCAGGTAGAAGGAAGATAAAACAGCTGTTTCACTCCTACTTAGTTAAGCTTAAACCTTATTTTCGATAAAATTATCAGTGACTAATAATTTTAGAAGTGTCCAAAAAAACAGCAAATTTTATTAATACATCCTTTAATCTGTTTTTGGAGAGAATTCTAAGGAGAAATCTCAATTAGCGTTTTTGTTGGTCATAAATGCCGTAGCTGTTTTATGAATTCTCTCCCACTCCTCTCATTGTCGAAAGAAAGCTACTGGTACTTAATATTTCTGCTCTTTTTTAGAGACTAAAGTTTTATTAATACATCCTTTAA
This sequence comes from Candidatus Heimdallarchaeota archaeon, assembly GCA_023705985.1. GTDB lineage: Archaea > Asgardarchaeota > Heimdallarchaeia > Heimdallarchaeales > Heimdallarchaeaceae > 18H4-34. Next base: position 1,356 of record BPTO01000183.1, read on the forward strand.
TCTGTTTTTGGAGAGAATTCTAAACTGAATCTTCATTCAGAATACAGTTGGGCGTTTTATGGATTCTCTCCTTCTCTCCCTCAATGGAGAAAGAAAGATATGAGTTGATTTACCAGGTCAAAAAAAGAGTCATGGAAAGGGATAAGGATCGATTAACTGATAAAACTTTGTCCTTCTCTCATAACATTCTTTACATAGTTTCTCATGTGTTAGAGCTATTTCCTCAATCTCTTTCTTGTGGAAATATTCCAAACAACTTTCACATTGTACTTTAGACATTCTTTCACATCTATTTTACTTTTTTCGGATCTCTCCTGCTCTTCTAGAAATTTCATTAAAAACATCTTGCAGATAGTCGATTTCAAGCTTTATAGCTTCAATAGATGTTATGAAGTTGTATCTTAATTGTGTTAATGTTTGTTCCGACAAATCTTGTTCATCACTTTTACTATTTCTTCCACCAATTTCTTTAGACATTCTTTCACATCCATTTTTTAAGCTTTCAATATCGTCTTGTTTCTAATCTATCTTACTCTTCTGCAATTCTAAACTATCAATCATAGCTTTTAATATGCTTTTGCTTATTTTCTCTTCCTTTTCTTTATATGCTAACTCTAAAGCAAATTTGAGCAAAACAAAATTTCTTTTATTAGCTATAAAAACAAATCTATCTTTTTTATACATTTTAACTACCTACTCTCCTAACAGCTCTATTTACTAAGTGTATTTGCAGCTGCTCTTTAATTGTTGTCAATACTTCTTCTCTTTTAGTTTTTGGAATTATTTTTGTGAAAAGTTCTTTATTGGAATCGTCTACAACAACTAAAAGATATTCCTTCATAAAAATTAACTCATAAAGTTCTATACCTAGTATTTTCTTCATTACTCTACACCCATCTTAGATAAGAGTTTTTCAGCTTCAAGAGTCATTTTGCTTATTTCTTCTTGTCTTTCAGTTTCTACCTGCTCAAAGATTTCTTGGTCATAATGTTCTAAAATAGCTTTTTCAATTATTCCTTGTAAAATATCAGCTTTGAGAGCATCAAGTTCACATCCTTGCGATCCATATTCAGCGTAGTTTTGCATAAACCAAGAATAATTTTTATCCTTCTTGTTTAATGGAATTAATGAAAGGTCAAAATAGTCTATTTGAGCACTTGTAAGAGCAACTTCAACAAAATTGATACATGTACCCAAAAATGTTAATTCCTCTCTTACAACCTTTGAAATCCTCTTTCCAGAGGGATCGTAATCTCCAAAATAAAGTATTGTTGCTTTATCAATTCCTCTTTCTTTACATTCCTTTTGAATCCTTTTAGCTCCTTCAAGAAGAATAGTATATGAAGCGTAACCCTTACAAACTATAAGTGTTACACCTATTCTCGTTGTGATGGGTTTAAAGACAGTTACTAAAGCTCCTTTTTCTGTCCAAATTTCGACATATTTAGGTTGTTTATGCCACTTATGAACGTAGTATCCTGTTAGATATTCTTTAAGAGATTCATAAGATGTCTTATAATCGAAAAACTCTCTAGCTGTTTGATACCAATATTCCCTTAAATCTCTGAATCTTTCTGGATCTATTATCTTAGTTTTATCTATTAATCCAGCTCTCCTTCCTTTTACACTTGCTCTACTTACTTTTTTGTAATTTGAAGGGTTTTTTACCAAAATTCGTTTAGCTATTATTTGGTACCATATTTGTCTTAATGTCATTTTAACGGGGATTTCCTTGATTATTATATTAATCTCATCAATTAGTTTCAGTGTTTTCTTTTGTAGTTTCGTGGTTTTAGTGATCATTTTTCGTCAAATCCCAATACAATCTTACCGCTTGGCTCTCTTTCTCCTTTGCATATAGAGATACAAACAGTTATTTCATCGAGTTTAATTCTCCAATCTTTCCCGAAAGAAGTTTTTTTGTATTCTGTATATTGTTTGAATATGTAGTCTTTTCTTTCTTCTAGTTTCCTTATTGCTTCCTCAATTTTCATTCTTTTCTAATCTCTCCTTTCCTGTCCACTTAAGCCTTAAAGCTTCATCTAGCTCCCAAACAACTTTGAAAACTTCTGCAGCTATTTCCCCTGCGTGAGTATATTCGTAATCGCTTTCTCTAACATCAGATCGAATAATACTTCCTTTTTGGTTGCGTGGTTCAGCTATCACACAATCAATTTCTTGATTATATTCGATTTCGTACCAGTAACCTCTAACTCTAGTTTCGGCTACCTCGCCATTAAATATTTTTGACAATATTTTTCTTTTGGTTCTTACATCCATTTTAAGCAACTAAATATTAGATATATGTAGATGTATATCAATGTATGTCTTTGTGTTTCTTTCCTTTTCATTTTATTTTATTGCACTTGAAAGAAAAATCTAAATTGAATTTTTAGCACTTCTAATAAGAAAATAGATAATTGCTGCACCAGGTAAAAAGTGAGATCTGATTAATAATCAACAGATATCTGAGAAAAAGTCTTTAAAAAGTTGCAATAACTACACTAAAACAGCATTATTCTTTAGTTAGAACCAGAGAGAAGAACTTCTTAAACTCGCTTAAATGGATTTTATACTAAAAACACTGTTTCCTGATTCTAAAAATAGTAAAATTGATGTCATACTCAAATTCTAAGATGGGTTGACTAATTAGCTGAATTCTACATATCACAGCTGTTTTTTGTAATGTGCAAAACAGAGCACAAAAAGAAATTTCTCATATGACTATTTATCAGACGTCTGATAATTTTCTAATTTATTTTGCAGCTGCAATAAAGCTGTAATTATGCAAAAGTAAACCCTATTGAAAAATGAATAAATCTTGATTCAGGACCAGGATAAATTTTTAATTAATTTGTAATTATTAGTCGACTAACAATTCTTTTCAAGTTTATAGTACAGAGGAAACACTTCACAAATTTAAAAAATTCTTTCCATCCTGTAAAAGAAGTTATAGCAGTTTTTGTTTTTCTTCCTGCAGGTAGAATCAGGATGACTTTTTTATTTTAATTACTTTAGTTAAAATCATTTCAAAACAAAGTTGCAGCAATAACTGAGATAAAGTTATTCTGATATCAGATCTCTAAAAGAAGTATTATTCTCTCTGAGATTTATCATAGAAAAGTTAGAACTGAAAGAATATTCAGATCGGATCTTAAAATGTAGATTAATTTATGCTCAATCCTGTAACTAAAAAAACAATTGTATAATAAAAGAAGCTGGAGAAAGAAAGAAAAAAACTATACCCCTAACAGTAAAACACTATATCTCTGACAATTAAAATAGTGAGCAAAAAGAGAGGAAAATAGACTTAAAACATCAGGATATAAAGAGAAAGTTTCAGTGATCTAGAAAATTGGTAAAGAAATTTTTCTCTTCAAATCGGAAAAATTTTCTTTTCAGATCTAAGAGAAGTCGAAGATAAATAATAACATACCACGCCTACTTCTTATGTCGCTCGCACGCTCGCTGGGGGGCACGCACGCAAAATTTTAAGTGTAGTATAGTTAAAAAGTTTTAAAAAAAGATATTTCTAGACGTAGTATCCCCACCCTTGTGCTAGATTCTTGCACATAGATGTTTTTTCTTTATGCTGCTATTTAATAATTGCTGCTAAAAGGTTCTTATTCTTTCTGCTGCTGTATGTCTATTCTATTTGTAATTAATATTACATCTCTTATAATTGAAGTTTTTTAGAAAAAGATTATCAGGATATCATACCCTGTTGTAGATTATTTTTCTCTGCAGGATGTACATAAACAACTAAGTAGATCCTGGTGCACTTGAATCTTTGCTCTAATCTTTCTGTGGTTTAGAAGTTAACTCTTTGTAATAGTCTCTCATGTTATTTATTTCTTCTACTGAAACATTGTTACGAAAGTATAAGCTTGTTATATTTTTGAATTTTGTATTTGTTTCAAACTTATTTAGTAGATTATCAATTACAAGATAGTTACAAACTTTAGCTACTGTGTAATGCGATATCGCTATCTTGTCTTTGTGCATTTGAGTTAAGATCTCATTAATAGTAAAAACAGTTGACTTCTCAATATAAGAAATTACTCTAGACTGTTTTCCATAGTACAGTATTCTTGAATAACTATCTTTTATTTGTTCTATGTGCTGCTGAATTCTAGTATTCAGTGAGAGAAAACTTGTCATTAAAACAATCCTGGATAACTGAAAAAAGAGTTTGTTAATATCATAAGAATTTCAGTTCTACAAAGTTAAGATAAAAGACCTGCTTTCTTTAAATCTTTGATGGTTTTGTTTATAATTACACTAAGACACTCGATATGTTCGCCAGATATTTTCTTTACCTCTTCGTCGATTCTTTCAGCAGATTCAACTAGAGACGCTAAATCTTCCTCAGATAAGTTCTTGGAATCTTCTACGATTATTTTCAAAGCTCTCAAAAACTCTGCTAGAGAGAACTCTTTTATTTTCTTTACCTCTTCGTCGATTCTTTCAGAATATTCAACTAGATACTTATGTTCTTCATCAGGTAGTTCGTTATTAACATAATTTATTCTCTCTGAAGCTGATATTTCATCTAAAAAACAAGTTATTTTTACAATTAATCTGTCTGACATACTAGTTACTTTATCAACATCTAATATTCTTCTTTCTTTCCTTCTCATCTAGAAAATCTTTCCTTTTAATTCAGTTAATACAAAATCTCTAACTTTAGTCAAAAGATGCTCATAATTAGAATAGATGTTCCAAGACTTCTTTTTCGCAAACCATACACAGCCGATCTTATTTTCCTTGCAAAAGTCTTTTAGTAATTCATTTTGATTAAACTCTATTTTAGCTAGAAACCTTTTTTCTGCTGACTTTTCAGGTTGAGCTTGTTCTATTACAGCTGTTTTATTTTCTTGGTAGTCAACGACCATTTCACTTGTAGCTTGTTGAGCTTGTTCTATTACAGCTGTTTTATCACTAAAATTGAGATTACTCGAGGCGCCTCGAGATTGTTGAGCTTGTTCTATTACAGCTGTTTTATATGTACAGACAAGATAAGCGATCTTATCACTTAATCCTTTCAGCAGCTCATCAGTAATTGCTTTAACTCCTTTGTATAACTCTGAATCTTTAATTGTGTTATTCACTTCTTTCTATCTCCTTCTTGTTTTCTTTTTCTTCCCTTCCTGGTTATTCTCTTGAATCAATATTATGATTAACTAAAAGATAATCGTTTGAAGTAGATCTGTTTTCTTGCTGTATTAGTCTTATTTCATCAAGAAAGGTTAAGCAGAGACTAAAAGTAAATTTGTTATTATTGTACAACCAGGTAGTAATCTGTAAATAGTCTTTGCCTTCTTTAGTAACTATTCTGTAATGACTCTTATGTACTCTAAATTGAATACTTGTAACAGCAAGAGCAGAAAAAGAATTACTTGTTTTGAGTTCAAAAGTAAAGTATCTTGAGCTCCCTTTGACAGCTGCTTTCCCTTTCTTGTGTATTACAAACAATTTCTCATGCCAAATGTCTTTTTCTTCTCTCATCAAGCAGATCCACCTTTATCCTTTTTCTGTTGAAGTTCTTCAGATCTTAAAAGATAGTCAAATTCTTCTTTCCTCATCTCTTCGATCTGTTGTTGCATTTTATTAAATGCTACTCGAAAGTTCTTATTTTGTAAGTTTGTCTCTAATTCTTTCTTTGACAGTTCTTGAACAAACTTGTAAAATTCTTTATTAAAAGAATCTCTGTGAGAAGGATCCTTAAGGTTGTTTTTCTCTTCCTGATT
>BPTO01000184.1 GCA_023705985.1 Candidatus Heimdallarchaeota archaeon
CTTTTTCATAGATGAAAGCGTTATCAGGCATGTTATATATAGCTTTAGCTAATGCGCCTTTGGTTCCCGTGGGGTCGACATTCAATTCCTCAATCTTCAAGACACGACTGTGGTGTTTAACTATAACTGCTGCTAGAAAGAAGGGTAAAAGACGAAGAATTTCACGCATAATCCTACTCCTGCGAGTATAAACTCTATTTAACTCTCCAAGGAGTTTACAACAACCACGAGAATCGTAGCTTTTACGCTTTTTAGCTAATCCTCTATTAAGTTCTTTGAGAACTTTATCGGTTAAGAGGTTATAACGTTCTGCTAATTTGAGCAAATCTGGAGGGAGATCAATGGAGGTGTTAAATGTCACCATGAATTTTCCCAAGCGGTTGATATCCACACCTAAAGTGGGAGCGTTACCTAAGGGGATAGTAGACATATAATGATGTAAGAGTGTAGTTGAGCGGAAACATTCGTGTGTTCCCTCTAAAACCACATCTACACGAGGTTTGTAACTTGGAGCTTCACCACTGCTAACTTGCAAGATTTTGATACTTGCTCCATTACGTAGATATTCCAAGACTTTGGGAGGGAAGAGAACGCGTGCTTTAGTTTTCTTTTTTCCTCGTTGAGGGAAACCTAAATCTGTCCACCCTTGCTTTTTAGCTTTTTCGGTCAATACTTTAGCATTACCTTCGCGGGTAATAACATACTCTTTTTTCATTAACAATTTTATTGGTAACTTTCCTTTTTTCTTTCTTTTAAATGGTTGAGGGACAACCTTCTCTGGTAGGGTAGAAAGGATTAACTGAGGAACACTCTCCATTAGATGGTCAAAGAGTGCGAAAACTACAATCAACCTTACAGCTGAAAAAAGTTTTCGGTTTTTCTTTCCTACAAATTCGGTTATCTGTTGAGCGAGCTTTTTGAGACTTTTCCAATGAGATTTTTGAGGGGTGTTTATCCATGAAGTAATAAAAGAAGCTACTTGCTGTTTCTCTTGTACTAGCAATTTTAATTTATTCCGAAAGGATTGTTGGTTAGAGGAAAGGTTGGCAATTGACGAAAACTCGTGTATTTTGTATTTATACGCGTCTTCTATGGCTAAAACAACTTCGTTATGTGTCACTGTTGGTAGTATATGGTTAAATTTTAGCTTGGAAGTTTTACACTTTTTTGCGAACTTTCTGTTCCAGTAGGAGTCTGTCTGTAACCTTGTACTGGTTAGAAGGTTAATAACGAACCTTCTTCCCACTTTCCAATATTTCTGGAAACTGTGTTCTGTATAAGGTGATCTTCCGAATATCACCCATTCTAGTAATTGTTGAGGATTTTTCTGCCAGAAATTGAATATTTCTTGTATTTTCTTCTCTTTATCCACTTTTCCTTGAATAGCTATGTATAACCAGTGGAAAGCGCTTTCAGCAATATTCGGACTTTTACCTACCTCTTTACACAATTTCCTTGTAAAGAATATCTCTTTAGGATTAGAACGATAGAGTTCCAAAGCTTTTGTAACTATTGTTGGTGTCAAGAGCATTTCTTGCTCTTTTTCTAGCTTCTCTATCCTTTGGTTGATCTCTATTCTCTCTGTCTTACTCAAGTGTTCAAACGCCAACTGGTAGCTTCTCATCGCCTTCGCATGAGGGAGTGAGGGGTGTATTTTTGTTGTTGACTGTACTTGAGTAGACATTTTTCACTCAGTCTTATTATCTTTAAATTGGTATTTAAACTATACAAAAACAGGCTATCGTCATTCTTTCTGTGTTATTTTCCTCTCCGTTGTCGGTGTAGTCTCCCTGCAAACGAAGTAACTAAAGCTATCATATCTTCCACCAATTTCCCTTCAGTTGATTGGTTCAATGGTTGGTGTATAGCTACAAGTTTGGTGTTGAAAGTCTGATAATAATGTTTAATCACTCTTGTCCCAAAACGTGCCACTCTATCTTCATATGTACACACAACAGCATAAGGTTGTTGAGTAGCTATCGCATTTAATAGTCTCTGTAACCCTTTCCTCTGATCGTTCATTCCTGAAGCAATATCAGCAAAAATCTTCTTCAACTGCCATCCCCGCTCTTCTGCGTAACTCTCAATCTTTTGTCGTTGATTTACAAGCTCTTTTTTCTGTTTTGTCGCACTCACACGAACATACCTCAAAACCACTCTCTTCCTCTTCTTTTCGTTTTTACCTAAAATTCTTGCTAAGCTATATCTCCTATGTCCTCCTCTTGTCCTGCAATCTGGTCTCACTCTCTTCTCCTTCTCCCATCGTCGTACTGTACTAGCTGACACTCCCCACCATTCTGCTGCTATCCCTATCCTTACTAACATACTTTTCCTTCTACTCTCTCCGTCAAAAGCCTTTATTCTCTCGTTTCCCCCTCTCTGGCAAAATTAGTCAACTTTTTACTACTCAGTGGACGACGGTGGAAAACTAGCAGTTTGCCCAACATTGGCTCAAAGATTCTATGATATGTTTGCATTCAAAGTAACAGGAGAAATAGATGTAAGAGGAAAGAAGATTATACTAGAAAATGGACGAGGAATTATTGAGCATGGAACAGGAATATTTTCAAATCTAAGCATATATGATTGGCGATGGTTTAATCTTCAGCTTACCAACGGAGCAATTCATATTTTTTACCATTCTCTGGACCTAAAAGAAGGCCTCATTGAGGGAGGTGAAGGGGCTTTGGTAATTGATGGGGAATGGTATCATTTTCAAAGAGGAGATTTTAAAGTAGAAGAAGTAAAATATAGTGAAGATGAAAATATACCCACAAAAGTCGCGACAGAGTGGAGAGTAACAGGAGGGAAAGATGAGGAAGGCAAACCTCTACTAGATTTGAAAGTTACTTCTACTACAAAGATTTCGTGGCTTGGAACGCATGGAAAAGAAAATCAAACGTTAACAAACTATGTCCTAGAAGCAGAAGGAACTTGGAAAAAGAAAGAAATCAAAGGGAAAGGAACGATGGAAAATCAACAGCACAGAATAATAGAGTAACATATCAAAAATGAACATAGCATTTACTTATTGTAGCTTTTATCTGAGCAAGGAAAAACCACTCAAAAAAGAAATATTTGATGAATATTTTTTACTAAGAAGTGTACACGTTGATTATGTGCATGCAAAATCTCGTGTAAATGTGGTATAAAATAAGAATTTTAGAAATCAAAAGCATTTATCTCTTCCAGCATTTTGTAAGTATTTTCGACTGCTTCAGTAACTTGTTGCTCATTTTTTGCACCAGTGCACACAAGATTTCCAGATTGAAATAGAAGAAGAACAGTTTTAGGCTTCGCTAAACGAAAGATTAATCCTGGGAATTGTTCAGGTTCATACATACTATTATCAAGCCATAAAGCAATAAGTTCTAGATTCAATTGTTTTTTGTTAAAATTCCCTGAAGCAACTATATTTTGTATAATAATATCTGGTTTTTCAGTAATTGTTGTTCCAACTGATCTAAGTATCTCTGAAACATTGTTTACTCCATTTGTTATATCCGCAGTAGACTTACCTCCAGCAATTACTAATTTACCAGAATTGAAAATAAGAATAGAAATTTTAGGCTCTTTTATTTTGAGTATCAACCCAGGAAATCTATCAGGATTATAGTCAACATATAATTCTTCATCATCAACAAGAAGCTGATAAATGTTTACCAGATCTATTGTGGTAAACAAATTTATAGAAGCAACAATATTTTGTATATTAATTGCAAACTCGTAGGGTGTCATAGTAAATCCTTTATCACTGATTACATATCTAAATTATCAATAAACAATAAAAATGTAGAACTAATGTAAGTGTTTTGATTAGTATCTAATAGAAAATTAGAACGAAAGATTAATCTTTTTATACAAAAAGTGATGAAACAAAGAGCATTCATTCAGGATTGCTAGGTTTATCAACAAAAACATTAAATCATTTTTTGCTATAAAAATTCAAAAAACAATTTGTGATAAGACTCCTTCTGAATCAAAATTCAAAGAATAATATTTACATAAAGTAGTAAAACTAGTATAGGTTTCTTAATTATAATTTATTTAGAAACAGTTTAATATTTAAAAATCACTTTTTAAATTAATAATGGTTAAGAATTTCGCAAATATCAAGATGTTCATACCAATTTGTATACTAATTATATGGGGAAATATAAACTATCATGTAATAGGATCTAACACTTCTGAGAACAATATAATTTCAAATCTATTGCTCTCTACCGTTTTTGATTTAGAGTTTAATGAAACAAATGCTTATGAACATATTTCTACTCAGATAGGTTTTGGTTATCGTGTGCCTGGAACAACCGCTCATGATGATTGTGCAGAATGGATTAGGAGTCAAATTCAAACCTATGTAGATTTGGATACAATTCATAATTTTACAATACAAAAAGAAGGGCAACCTAGTTATAATTGCAAAAATATCCTTGGTAAACTGAACACTGATAAAGAGGATATCGTTATTCTTGGTGCACATTGGGACACTCGAAATGTCTCAGAGAAAGCTCTTACTGATAGAGATCAACCAATACCAGGAGCTAATGACGGTGGTTCAGGCGTTGGGGTTTTGATAGAATTAGCAAGAGTTCTTTCTCTTTACCAAAGTAACCTTGATAGCCAGATCTGGTTTCTTTTTATTGATGCAGAAGATCAAGGATATACTCAAGGAATGTATGGTTTACAAAATTGGGATTATTGCGAAGGTTCATCAGTATTTGTTGATGAAATAGATGATTTCTATGATCCATCTACAGAGAGTTTTGAATGTTTTATTTTGTTGGATATGGTAGGTGGAACTAACCTTGAATTCATTAAGGAATCAAGATCAGATGATGATTTACATGAGAGTATATTCAATGAAGGAAGAACTTTAGGTTATAACCAATCATTTCCTAGCGAACCTAAAACTATGGCGATTAAGGATGATCATCTTGCTTTTATGAATTTAGGTATACCAGTTATAGATTTAATTATTGATTTTATTTACGGTGAATGGACATATCACCATACACACTCTGATGACTTAAGTAACATAGATTCAGAAAGTCTAAAAATAACCGGAAGATCCCTTGAATCATTTATTAAAAACTACTATTCAATAGGAACAGAACAGAACTGGAGAGATGAGTTTCCAAAATGGTTACGCATTTCATTATTTATTGGTTCAGGACTATTGTTAGTTATTGTTGGTGTTGTTCTCAAAAAGAGAATATGGGTTGGTGATTGAATTTTAAAAGTAAAAAGAAATAGTTTCTTACTGACGTAGGATGAGAGAAAATTAGATTATTAACTAGTTTCTTTGTATTTCTTGTTAGTTACCAATCTCTTCTGATTTTTCTTCTTGCTCACCAACTGTTTCAACTTCTTCTACTATTTGATAGTCTGTATCTATTAGATAATCACCATGAAGGTTGAATGGTAAATATACAAGTTCTTCATATCCCTCTTTCTTAGCTAGTTTGCTAATTTCTGGGATGAAAATAGAATATGGATCATTGAACTTTGGAGAAAGTAATCTGTTCATATCAAATTGAGCAAGCTCTCCATCAAGAGCCAGGGAAACATTTGATAGGTATATTTCTATTTCAGTTGATAGTTTTTGAGGAAATATAAGCAACATTTTTTCTTGAATTTCTTTCATTGTCTGTTTAAATTCTGCTACAGTAATTTGACCTATAAACAATCTTAACAAATATCCCATAAGGGCATAAGAAAAGGATTTTCTTGGTTCGTATTTGGCATATTCAGAGAGTAAAATCAAATTATTGGAATGCTTTGCAATATTGTCAAAGTTGTTATTATTAATTTCTAAAGTCAATTTAAGCATTGTATGCAGACCATTGACTCTTGGATATCTTTTCATCGCATCATCTGCGAAGAATGAAGAGTACTCTCTTTCAACACGTTCTAAAGGTTCTGTAATCCTCCCCTTTACAGCTAATACTCCTGAATAGAAAACGAGTTCCTCCAACATTAATGCTATCCCATCAGCTATTCTACTATCCAGGAATTTGGGGTCTTTCATCATAGGCTTGTATTTTTCTAGATACTTGAAAAGTTCAGGCATAACGGTTTTATTCAATAAGTTATACTCTGACATATTATCTTCTCGTATCACTCTGAACATTGTATACATTGCTTGAACATATACTTTTGTGATTTGTATCTCTTTTATTGTCTCTTTAATTGTTGGATCGTTTAAAGGATCGTCATTAATATCAAAGAAACCTTCTTTCACATGTTCTTTAAAGTCTGAAATATAAAACTGAACTTGTTCTAGAATTCTTTCTATCATGTTGAAATATTCATCTTCATTATAAATATTGAAAAACTCTTTATTTACCTCTACTTTGAGGGAATCGTCAAAAAAGAACCTAGCTAATTCCATTAAATATGTCAAAATGTAATCAATACCTATGAAACTAGCATAATAAACAGAATAGTTAGGCTTGGGTTCTTTGCGATATTTCTTATCTAATTCAATATTTTTTTGGACATTCCAAAAGTGGTCAACATATCGAAGATATTGTTCGCTAGCTTTCAAAGCTTCAGTTAACCAATGCTCTAAATCACTTTTATAAATGAAATGCAAAGAATCACAGAGAGTGAAAAAGAAAGTGTAAGCAGAATTGAGATAGTTAAGGATTAATTTACGTCTTTTTGAAAACTCTGGATGATCCCAATCAACCATGAGGTTTTTCACGTCTAATGTTTCGATACCTATTAAAGCATTAGCGAGAGCTTGAGCTGTTCCAGCTACTTGTAATTCTCCACCATAACCATAAGTATTAGCATACCTTGAAGCATATGAGAGTCGAAAGAGTTCTAACTCATACCATTGTAATATCAAATCCTCTTGACTCATCTTATTCATAATATCATTAATTCTATTCAGGAAATTTTCAAAAAAGTTTGTAGCTTCAGTGGATTTGCGTAGATAAATAGCTTCATCAGGTATCTCGCTTTGAATGTGTTTTAAAGCATCAAGTTTCTGGGTTATTAAAATGCCTACACGAGTTTTAGAATACGTCCTCCAATTTGTGTTATCCACTATAATTTTAATTTCGTCCATAATATCAAGGATATCT
>BPTO01000185.1 GCA_023705985.1 Candidatus Heimdallarchaeota archaeon
AACTAAGAGTATTTACACAAAAATTTCTTTGGAAGAAAAAATTATTGAGGAAGAAAGTAATAAATCTAAACCTATTCCCGAAATAGAAAACACTGCGTTCAAACCTAAACCTATACAAAAAACCAAAAAAGAAGATGAAAAAGCAAGAGAACTTACTCCTCATAGAAAAACTGGAACAACTCAAGAAGTTAAGCGATTTGAAAAACTCCCAATAGTTAAAGAAGAAAATGAACTAGAAGAAGATTATGAGTTTATTGACATCTCCGCTTCTACAAAAATTATTCACCTTTATGGCCCTCCAAGCTCAGGAAAGACATCTCTAGCGCTTCAAGCAGCTGTTGAAATCTCTCCGTTGAAAACATATTATATTATGACGAGTCATTCAACATCAACTATGAATAGAATCAAGCAGATGTTAAATTCTAGAAGATGGTCTGAAATAAGAGATTTCAAACACAATTTTTACCCCTTAGTTGTAGAGAATCACACAGAAATTATTGAAAATTTAGTAAAAATCGAAAGTATCTATAGTGAGGATGTTAAATTAATCGTAATTGATCATATTACAGATTATTTTAGAGGGGACTTAAATAAGGAAGAAATCAAGAACAAAATTAGAGAAATCATTGAGAAGTTATGTTTATTAGCAGATAACAAAAACTGTAAAATTATACTAATTAATGGTTATTCCTATCAAAATACTGCTCCTGCTGCTGATTTAATAGAATCTTTCAGTGATGTTACAATTCATGCAAAAAAAGAAACAGATAAACTAGTTCTACAGATCCACGATGAAAATATAGACTATTTTATCGATGATTCAGGTATTAGAAACGTCTGCTTGAATTTTTATTATAGTTAATTTTGGTGAAAAATGCTTTGAAGTATTCTGCCAGTTTATTAATGATTTCAAGAATATATTGTTGAAGACTCATGGCTACGGAATCTGTTCTTGTTAATCAGTTAGCAGAAATTATGTCTAAGGAAAACAAAATAGTTGTAAAGGAATTACACGTACCTATTATTCATCAGATATATTATGATGATTATCTTGAAGGAAGAGAGTACATAAGAATAGATTTAGCGGCTTATGACCCTTTTACAGATGAAATAATCTTTGTTGAAGCTGAAAATGGTCTGTGGTTGCATCACCCGCAGATCTATCTCCCTTTTTGCAATCGTCTTTATGTTTTATGCCCTTTTGACGATTCTTCTTATCGCGAAGAGCAAAAAGAGTGGAGTAAAAGCGAGGGTATAGGGATATTGGAAAGAAGAACGCAAGAACGTTTAGACAAGACTCTAGAAGCAGAATTCAGAAATATTTCCCCAGCAATTAAAGCTTTTGTGATATCGCGTATTTTGAAAAAAAATAGAAAGATGATGAAAAATGCTTAAGATGTTAAACAGAAAAAATTATGTTAACTTTGCAGGACCTAAGAGGTCAGTATTTTTAATCAGAAAAGAAGGAAAAATTTCTCTTTATGCTGGTTTTATCATTAAACCACATAAGGAAGCTACGAATCATTCCAATGATAATCATTACAATAAAAGAAATTTCCAAGAAAACAATGATAAAACTCCAAATCCTCTCCTATCTGTCCTAAATGAGGTTTCTAATCTAAAAGTTGCTCTTCATCGGATGTTTATACCGGGAAGAGTGAAAAAGAAAGAGTGTTCAAAGAATCCAGTGAAGAAGGATTCTAACTCCTTAATTGATGAAGTAGTCAATGAGAAGAATCAAGCTATTGATGTTACTCTTTCGTTCTACATAATTAAAGCATGGAAGGAATACGATTTATCTCAAATATTCTTGACTACAAACGAGATAGTTGAAGATTTTAATTTACTCTTACGAAATGAACTCAAATCAAAACTTGAGAACACAGGTAAAATAGGAAGATTGTTAGATGACACATTGGAAGAGTTTATCTCGTATGGCATAATTAATCAAGATGCGTTTACGCTGGAAGGAAATAAGGGGATAAGTAGCATAACAAAAGATTATGCCTTAATAGAGAAAAGTGAAGAATTCAACCAATCGTTTAAGCCGGGTTCAGCTGTAGATATACGCCCTGAAGGCATTTTCACGTTTCCTAGCGGGATTGAATCGGACAATGGTATAATTCTAGGGTTAACAGAAAATGATAAGAATTTAGGATTTTCAGCTGATTTCTCATATCCAGTATTGCTAGCAGGAGATAAAAAAACAAGAGAAATTATCACATGCCGTTTGTTAGAACAAGATAAGAAATTTATCATACTCGATCCTAGGTCAAATCTAGAATTCAACCAAAGGATTAAAGCAGATTTCACTAATTTAACTCTTGGAAAAAACTTTGGATTAAACATCTTATATCCTGATTTCGAAAAACAATTCGTTTCTGATCAGCTAGCTTCTCAATATCTAAGTAATTTTCTAGATATACTGAGAGTTGTTGCAGATGCTAGAAGTGATACTATAGTGCTATTGAGGGATTTGGTAGACTTTTATCTTAAAGAATACAAAGAGGAAAGAGAAGACATCCTCTATCCGAAAGCAGAATCTGTTGTAACTTTAGACGATCTTTATACCATGTTGACTATAGAACCTGGTGGTCTGGTAATAACTGATTACCAGCTGTCAGCTGTAAGATCTTTAGTTAACGAAATAAGAGATCATTCGATAAGTAGCCTAACAGAAATTAATGGTAAAAGAGAATTTCAGGAGTTATTTACAACTAATAAAATAATAGATTTTAGTCAACAGGGATTTAAAATACAGAAAGCATTTCTTTATTCTTTTCTTCTGCAATTAACAACTTTTGCTCAAATTACGGATATAGAAGAAGAAGTAATTATCTATCTTGATGATGCAGAATTATTTTTCAGCAGAGACGTAGAAAGAACTATTCTTGCACATATACTGAAAAAACTTGAAAATAGTCCCTTTAAACTGATATTCTCAACAGCTTATCCATCTCATTTAGCTAATAGTATCTATGATCTGAACCAAAATAGAGTAATAGGTAATTTGAAATCAGCTAAATGTCTAAGATTAGTTTCTGAAACTCATGGGTTGAAAAAAAATCAAACAGAATTTATCCGTCGCTTACCAAGGAACTCATTTCTAATTGTAAGGGAAGAGCTACTGGAGAAACCCATGTTACTCAGATTCTTCCCCGAAGATATTCAGAGACATGAAATGGAACCCATTGCTAGAAAATCAGCTGAAAAGATTGTAGAAAAAGATAAACAAAAAGATAAAATTTCCGTTGATATTGAAGATTTCACAAGGTTTCACCCGATAATGGAAGTAATCTTAATCAAACTTTCTTCGAAAGCACATAGAGGTATTAACACAGAATCTCTTCCAAAACTCTTCTCCAAGTGGTCAGAAGAAAATGTCAAAGAAACTATAACTCTTCTAGAAACTTTTGGTTACATCTTCCAAGAGACAGTAGATAAAAAAGGAAAACGAGGAGAATATTGGACGAAGATCACTCCAAGAGGTAAGAAATTCTTAGAAAAACTGAAAGTAAAAGAGATAATAGAGAAGGAAAAGCAGAGTGGTCTAAAAGAAAAGAGCGAAACACATCAACAGAAGATAGCACTAGAAGAGCAGAAAGAATTAAACGAGCAGAAAGAACTAGAAGGATTTATAGAATCACCAAGCATCATTATTCAAAATGAAGAAAAAACAGATGATAAACATATAATTGAAGAATTACAAAAAATCAGAAAACTTGTTAGAGAGGTTAGAGATTCGACTGATGGGGCAAAATCCAAACTTGATGTTCTTTACTCTTTACTCACAAAATTACCTAGCATGTTAGATGTTGAATTCGTAGAAGAGAGTCATACACTAGAAAAATTCTTGATATCACTTAAAGACATCTTGGATGACGAAAAAGCGCTAGAAAACATCCCAAAAAAGGTTCTAGAAAGAATATTCCAGAAATCTCTCTCTCAAATCGATGCTATTCAACTTCGAGTGACTTTTGGTGATAACAATAGAACTGAAGATGAAGAGTTTCTAGAACGTATGATAGATAATGAATTAAAAACTGAAAAATGGCAAGAATTCGATAAAGAAGTTTTCATGCACGAGATTCCAGAGCTTTCGTCTTTAGGAAAAGAAAGCTCAAAAGTATTGAAAATGATTAAATCAGAATATCCAGATGAAGTTATAAATGCTTTAGAGAAATCCCAAAACCTCCCTAAAGAAGAGTTTATAGCTATTATTAAACAAGGTATAGCTTCACTTCTACAAATTAAAACAAAATTCTATCCTAATATGGAAGCTGAAGATTATCTAGAAAACGTAAACTCTTTCTTTCAACAAGCAACTGTTCCTGAACCTTTTGAAAAGACATTTCAGCTGTTATGGGAATATTCAATCCTAACTAAGAACGAATCATTATCTTCTAAGAAGCTGATCGAAGCACGGAGAAAAATAATAGAAAGCATTCAACAAGAAAACAAATCCTTCGACTTTGACTTAGACGAAGGTGAGCGAAACAGCTTTGTAAAACAACTTATTACCAGCATTAGGGAAAAGATGTAAAATGGGCGTTCAGCACCATCCAACGATGCAAATAACCGATTTCCAGAAGAAGTGTTTTGACATATTTAGTGAAGGTTATGATAGTATTCTAATAGCACCAAGCTCTTCAGGAAAAACTTTCATAACAGAGAAATATATCTATGAATTCTTTCAGTCCAATTATGGTAAATTCCTGAGAGCTCCTAGAAGTATCAAAATATGTGTGGTATTACCCTACAAATCAATTGCAGTGGAAGAATACAGTCGCTTTTCAGATCTAATGAACCAGACAGGAATTAAAATTCTCTTAGCTGTCGGAGGAGTGAAAATCAAAGAAGATGAGATTGCAGATAGTAATATAATAGTAGGAACTTACGAAAAAATTCTGACTTTGCTAAAAAAACATTCAATTCTACTGAAATACCTTAAAATGCTCGTTATAGACGAATTTCACTTCCTTGGAACACAAAGAGGAGGAGTAATTGAAGAAATATTGCTTGAGGTTAAAAAACAAGATAATAAAACTCAATTAATCTTGCTATCTTCATCAATAGCTAACCCAATAGAAATTGCAGATTGGCTAAATGTTTATCCAATACTCGAAAAAGATAGACCAATTCCATTGAAATATGCTATAGAATCATCAAGAAACTTCATTGATTATATACAGGAAAATCAAAAGAAATCTAAACCTCTGATTATTTTTTGTAATTCAAGATCAAATGTTGAAGAACTTGCAACAAAAATAGCTAGTCCCAGAGTTGAAAATGCCAACATAGACATAACAGAGACTTTCAAGGAATTATTTTCAGCTAATGAGGATAAAAAGCTGAAAGAACTTGTAAGGAACACATACTTCCCAGAAATATTGAAGGAAATAGTAAAAAAACGTGTAGGTTATCATCACGCAGGATTAAGCGACATAGTTAGATTACTTGTAGAAGAAATGTACAAAAATGGTGAGTTAGACATCCTTGTATCAACTTCAACTCTTGCGGCAGGAGTGAATTTACCAGCTGAAACAGCCATCTTTATTGTTCATAATAATAGAATGAAAATTGAAAATAACTTAGTTTTCCAAACTCTCGGTAGAGCTGGTAGACTTGGTTATTCAGATAAAGGTCAAGGAGTTGTGCTAGTTTCAGGGAAAAATTTCAAGGATAGAACAGAAAAAAAACTCTTCAAGATGGATAAAAAAGGTAAGAATAAACCGATTTATAATTCTTTAAACAGCCAATTAGGAAATTATGATTATTTAGTTAAGTTATATCTTGAAAATATAGTCTATTCAAAAGATCCTTTTTCAAGCAAAATAGAACATCTAGTGGAAAACATAGAAGATTCCTTCTGGTTTTATAAAAATAAATCTCTTCTAATGCGTCATTCAGCTGATTATGAGATATTTAATGCTTTTTTCTCTTCAGCTGAATCGATATTAGAAACCCAAGAGATAATAGATTTTTACAAAAGATATGACAAAGCAAGGAATGAAAAAGAGAAAAAAATGATCATCACTTCAATTGAAGGAATTGACAAAGGTATAATTGTGGCAAATATAAGAGAACAATCCAAACTCTTCCAGCTGTATTTATCCCCGTCTAGAAGAAGTTGCACATGTCAAAATAAGCATTCAAATTTTCTGTGTAAACATCAAAGATTTTTGCTAAAAGAATATCCATCAACTCAAGAAAGATGGTTGAATAATTACGGAATTATAGACTTCTTAATAAAGGAAGGATTTGTGGTGCGATCATCAGGAGGAAGACTAAATCCTACAACAATAGGAAAATTAGCTGCATCATTTTTTGTCCACCCCTACAATTTCTTAGATTACCTAGAATTCTGTAGCACAGCTCAAAATCAAACAATATCACAGTATTTACGACTTTTCATATGTAAAGAACAGGGAATTAGACAGAGTATCAAGTCAAATGAACTAAACACATTGAAAACAATCAGATTAGCTCAAGAGATAGCTAAAGGAAAATCTGTGAGAGAACTATGTAAGAAATATAATTTGAGTGACAGCTTTATTGAAGATTTTAGCGAAAAGATCTATAGGATGCTGAAAATGATCCAGTTTATCAATTATTTCCTAGGAAAGAGACAAAAGGGGGATGAAATAGAAAAATGGCTCTCGAGAAGTCTAGGATTAGAATTATTAGCTTAAACGTATTCTGAAGAATCTAATATGAGTGCTCCAATGTTTATTTTATATAAAAAAAAGAAGGGTGAAAGTAAGTTTCTTCTGTGGATTGTAGCCAGTATTTAGCGGTTTATTGAGAGGAACCTGTCTCAGCAGGTAAAAGAGTGAGTATGGAAATAAAACATGCAACACTATCATATATTGAACGAGAAATCAAACGTGATTTTGAGTAGGTTTGTTAAGATTAAGAATATACTTTTTAAACCAAATTCAAATTATATAGATAGAATGACTTTGCTTGAACCAAATTTAGAAAGAATTAAAGAGCGGAGAAGAGACGTAATGAGAGCTGCTTTTAGGGCTAGAAATTTTACTGAACAAGAGCTTTCCAAAG
>BPTO01000186.1 GCA_023705985.1 Candidatus Heimdallarchaeota archaeon
CTCTAACTCAAGGAGCTCAATATTTTGGGCTTATGTATCTGCCTGCAATTACAGTTAGTTTACTTCTAAGTTTTACTCCAATAATTACTATGATTCTTGGAATTCTTCTAATTAAGGAAAGACCCAACGCTTTGCAGCTAATTTTTATCTTATTGGCTCTCGCTGGCACACTAGTATATTTTATACCTTTGATGGATATCAATTATTCAACTACCGCACTTATAGGTCTTTTAGTAGTTGGTTTTGGGGTTGTTACTAACTCTGTGTCTGCAATATTTGGAAGGAAAATTAACAAATCCCAAACGGTTTCTCCACTTATTGTAACTGCAATTAGCATGCTTATAGGATCTATAGTGCTGTTGATAACTGGATTAATAATCGAAGGCATTTCTACGATTTCTATTACCGCCATTGTCTACATCCTCTTATTAAGCATAGTAAATACCGCAATCGCTTTTACTTTATGGAATAAAGCAATGCAAAAATTAAGAGCCCTTGAGATAACTATTATTAATAATACAATGCTGATTCAAATTACTTTTCTCGCTGTGATTTTCCTTGGTGAAAGACCAAAACCCCTTGAATGGGTTGGTTTGGCTATTCTGGGAATTTCTGCTTTATTAGTCCAAATATTACGAACAAAGCCGAAAAAAAAAGAAGTTATGAATGTCAATAATTAAACTGATAATTTTCCATATAATGCTCAATAATTCTTCTTTCTGCTCTTTTTAGTCTTTCTTGAAAAGCAACACGTTTTATACCAATTTTATTTGATAATTCTGCAAGAGTACTCTTTCGTGGAATGTCATAGTAACCATTTTTATAAGTTATTTTCATTACCTCTAACTGTTTTTTTGTAAGCAAATTAGAAATATCCACTGTTAATTCTGTCAGCTCTGATGATAGTGATTTGATATTAATTGATGAAAATCGTTTCTTTAATTTTACTAGTAATTGTCTTAAAGAATCTGGTGTAGGAGACAGTATATCGTGGTATTGAACTCCATTTTCAATAACAATTGGTAAAATAGTCATACTCCCACTTTCCAGAATCGTTTCATAGATTGAGGGATAATCAAGTTTGTGTTGAACACGTGTCCAATAGTCTGTTGAAGATTTTTGAGTTACTTTAATATTTACAATTTGTTCTGATTGTTCCATCTCTTTGACATATTGTTCTAGTGAATTTTCATTATTATCCAACGCTTGATATACAGCTATTCCTTCTACCCCGTTTACTGCTAAAATTGAAACTCTAACTGGGATTCTTTTTGTTATCTCGCATGAGTAATAATCTTTTGAACTGATGGCTAGTCTACTACGAAACACAAAAATATATTTTCGTATTCATTTAAGTTGTTTTTGTAATGAGAGAGTGAATATGTTGCATGTCAGAGAATATTACAAAGAAAAATACTTTCTATTTGGAATTCAGGTTGACTCTAGAATTAACAAAGTTTTTTTATGAGTATGCTTTATACTATTATGTCAAATTAAAAGTGTTAGATGATTTCGTTCATTATTATCATAAGGAGAAAAACAATATGAGTGAATATCCCAGTGTAACCATCGCAAAAGTAACAAAATTGGATACTGATAAAGAATTTGGATTACCTAAAGAATTTATAGATGCTATAAAACCAACCAAATCAGATCAAGCAGTGATTATTCTTGCCCCAAATACCAGAACAATAAGAATTATACCAACTGAAGGTCAAGAAGTAGTCAAGTTCAATATAAATATCGAAAAACTTTCACCAGATTTTCTACGTAGAATGGGAACAATTTTCTCCGACTTTGGAGTAAATACTCTCTATAGTACGGGTTTATGTTTTACTCAGAATATCTGTGTTTATGAAGGTTATATCGATACAAAGGAATTACAGGATGTCTCTATTGATACTATTAAAAATGAAATAGAGAGTATCGATGGTGTAGCCTCAGTAAATACTGAAGACATAAATCTCTAATTTTCACTTATCTTCTTTCTAGTATCTTACTTATCTTGTTTTTTCAGCTTGTACTCTTTTAATTGTTTAATGAACTCAGGCACAATATCAAACATGTTTCCCACAATTCCAAAGTCTGACACTTTAAAAATTGCTGCTTCAGGGTCGTTATTTATTGATATTATTGTATCAGAACCACTCATTCCTACAAGATGTTGAATAGCACCTGAAATTCCAAGAGCTAGGTACAGAGTTGGTGCTACTGTCTTTCCTGATTGCCCCACTTGTTGAGGGTGTGGAATCCATCCTAAATCCACTAACGCTCGTGAGCCAGATACTGTACCACTAAGTTCTTGAGCTAATTCCTCAATTAACTTTAGGTTTTCTTTGTCTCCTATACCTTTACCAGCAGATACAAGTATTTTAGCTTCTTCAATATTTATTGAATCATCCTTAGAAACTATTTCTTCAATTATTTTCGTTCTTATAACAATACGGCTTAAATTTACTTTCACTCTCACAATATCACCTGTGCGAGAAGAATCAGGATTTGGTTTAGAAAATACATTAGGTCGAACTGAAGACATTTGAGGTCGAGTGTATGGTGATAGAATTGATGCCATGATATTTCCTCCAAAAGCTGGTCTTGTTTGAAGTAATTGGCGAGATTCATTAATATCTAAACCAGTACAATCAGCTGTCAGACCTAAAGCTAGTCTAGCTGCTATTCTTGGAGCTAAATCTCTTCCATTTGGCGTTGCACCATAAAGAACAATTGAAGGTTTTTCTGTAGCTATAACACTGGAAATTGTTGTGGCATAACCATCGGTTGTATATTGCTCCAAAAGTTCATGCTCACAAAGATAGACCTTATCAGCTCCATGGTGGAATAACTCAGGAATTAAATGTTCAACGTTGTAACCTGGTAAGATAACAGAAAGGGTTTCACCCAATTTTTCTGCAAGTTCTCTTCCTTTACCTAAAAGTTCTAGGACAACTTTTTTGATTTTATTATCATCTTCTTTTTTCTCCCATTCTCCCCAAACGAAAACACCCGAAAACTTTGCTAATTCTTCTTCAGATATAGCTCTCCTTTCTATACTTAAGGCTTCAAATTTACACGCATTAACACAAGTTCCACAGAGAGTGCAAGTGTCCAACACTTTTGCTTTTTTAGTTTCAGGAACAACTACAATAGCAGCAAAAGGGCAAACTTTTTCACAAACTTTACATCCTGTACAAGCTTCATAATCTACTTTCAACATATTATTCACTCCTTAATATAATTATTCGCAATCAGAAATTCGAGAAGCTTCTTAGCAGAATCAATATGGTCACTTCCATCAATTATTTCTCCACCAACCTTTTCAGGTGGAGCAAAAATTCTCGCTACTTGAGTTGGTGAAGCTTTTAATCCTACTTTATTTTCGTCAATACCAATATCATCTGCTGTTAGAACTTCTAATGGTTTCTTTCTAGCGTTTAAAACCTCTTTCATCGAAGGAATTCGTCGTATATTGGAACCTTTACTCATTGTTACAAGAGCTGGCATTCTCGCTGATACGATCTGATATCCAGTTTCAATTTCCCGTTTTACTTCTACTTTTTTACCAACAATTTGAACTTTCACACCATAAGTTATCTGAGGAACTCCAAGCTGTTCGGCTGTTTCTGCTGGGACTTGAGCTGTATCACCGTCTATAGCTTGTTTACCCGCTAAAATCAAATCAAATTCGGGTTCAAGATTTACAACTCCCTCTTTTAATGCTGTTGAAGTAGCCCACACATCAGAACCAGCAAATTTCCGGTCTGATAGAAGGTATGCTTTATCCGCACCTAATTCTAAACATCTAAGTAGGGCCAACTTAGTTTGAGGTGGTCCCATACTAATTGTAACAATTTCAATATTTTCTTCAGGATGAGCATTTTTCAGCTTAACAGCTTCATCCAGTGCGTATTCACAGTAAGGATTGAGTATAGAAGTGATACCCTCTCGAATTAAAGTGCCTGTTTCAGGGTCGACAGCTACTTTATCAGCTTCAGGAACTTGTTTTACTAATACTACAATTTTCATACACATTCACTCCTTGAAAAGATGTTGTCACAATTTATGATACAGTTGGGATCTAATTTACATTTTATAGCTCGCATTTGTTTTACGCCTTCTTCCCCGTACATTATTTCCAAGTATTCATGCTTGAGCTTCCCAATACCATGCTCAGCTGAGACGGAACCACCGTATTCAACGGCTTTTTTAGCGCATTTCTTGTAGAGTTGTTTACCCAATTCCAACTCTCTCATGTTTCTTGGTAAGATGTTGACGTGGACATGGTTTTCAGCTATGTGCCCCCAAATAACGTATTCTAGACCCTCTTCTTTTAGTGTTTCATGATAAAAACGCATAATATCAGCTAAATGTTGATCTTCTACAGACATATCCGTACCTAGTTTATGAATTTCAGGGAACTCTTTCTTTCGTTCAGCTATGATATTATTTACTATCTCTGGAACAGTGTGTCTGAAATGTTTGAACCGTTCTAGTTCTCTTTCTTCATATCCACACCAAGTCTTTTCAAGGGATGAATTGCATTTTTCAAGCATTTCTGATAAAACGTTGAATTTTTCCTCCATGTCTTCTTCAGAATATGATAAGTCAAATGAAATAGCAGTGGTTACTTCCTCAGATATATTGGGCATATCTACAAACTTAGGGTCTTCTTTTTGTTTGTTCCTTAGAAGATTCAAGGCGTTATAATCAAAGAATTCAATAAATTCAGGATCTGCTTTTTTATTGTTTCGTAGGAGATCAACGAATTTGAGAGAATCTAACTCATTATTGAAAAATGCTACACAGGACATTTGAGATGTATATTCTTTCAACCAGATATCAGATTCAGTTATAATCCCCAAAATACCTTCTGAGCCAATGAAAAGATCAATCAAATCCATGTCAGGTTTGGCATATAATCCTGCTGCGTTTTTTGCTGTTGGCATCTTATATGTTGGTATTTGTATTATTAATTCTTTTCCTGCAGTTTTAATTACAAATTCGCCATCTTTAGCTCTATATTTCCCTCTAGGAATATCCAAAACTTCTCCTGTTCCAAGAATGACTCTTATACGTTTAATCCAATTTCTTGTAGCACCATATTTGAATGAACGCGCACCAGATGCATTAGCACTAATTGTACCTCCTATCGAAGCAGACATTTCTGTTGGATCCATTGGATAATAATGTGTACAGTTTTCTTTGAATTTTTCAACCCAGTTTTTCTCTGGTGGAATACTATGATGGTCTTCAAGTTTCTTCAGTTTTACAATCTCATTAATCTGATCTAATGATAAACTAGGTTGTATCCTCAAAAACCATTTCCCTACTTCTTCATCAAAACCAAGTCCAAATATCCTATCCATTCTTTCCAAGGAAACTACTGCTCCCCCAAATGGTATCGCACTTCCTACTATACCTGTCCTAGCCGCAGAGATAGTAATCTGATGGTTATCTCTTCTCATTTTATCAAAAATTGTAACAAAATCACTTTCAGTTTTAGGAAAGAATAACCAATTTGCGTGACCGCCACTAATTTTCGATTCGTCAACAAGATAACTCGGGAATGAGCTTGAAATTTCCCTTTCCCCTTTAACAGATCGAATCTGATCAATTGGAGCAGGTTCGATTTTTTCTGATTCAATGATGTTACTCGACAATGAAATCACCCTGTTCTTTTTGCATGTTTTTTTCTATTCACTCAAGTTAGAAAGCTCAAATGTAAACTTTACCTATTCGAGCTTTTTTCAAACTACAAATTTTAAAATATTATCATGTTAATAAGTTCTTCTCATTGAGTAGGATTGTCTATTCTTTAAGGAAATTTTTTAAAGACAGAATTTCTGCATAAACCGCAAATCAAGAATTGGTATTAATAAGAATCAATTTCTACTAGTTGGAAGGCTAGAAATGAAACTACTACCGAATGTAAAAAAAATAAGGAAAAGCGACATAACTCACTTTTGTAGCAGAAATAAAGAAGTAATAGCTCTTCTTCTCCTTACTCTTATCTCTCTAATTTTACAGTCTTACTTTGCGCTAAATACTTGGGGACATGTTTATTCAGATGAAGTATTTCAAAGCTTAGAAGTGGCTCATAACATGGTTTATGGTTATGGGCACATTCCCCCTGAATATAGATTAGAACATTCTTGGTTCCCTAATTATGCTAAAAGTAGATCACCTATATTTCCTTTTATTTTCACACTTCCTATGTTAATTGGCAAATTTCTTAACTGGAATTATTGGGCAGTTACAATACCCTTCATTCGAATTCTTATGGCGTTAAATGGATGTTTAATAACTCCTTCTACTTATTTGTTGGTTAAAAAAAGTACAAGTGGAAATAAATTGTACGCCTTTTTATCGTCATTTATAGTATCCTTCTCTCCTCTTATCATGTTTGAATCTTTTCGAAGTGTAACAAACTTCTTTTTTGTTCCTTGGGTGTTTTTCAGCATCTATCTATATTGGAATACTATAGATAAATTAACAAACAAAAAAGAGTCATTTAATACTGATTCGAAATTTTTGTTTATCCGATGCAAAAGAGCTTTTGAATTTAAACAATATTTTAAAATCTTCCTCCTAAGCTTTTTCATCGGTCTAATCTTGTACATACGTATGGATTTGATTATTGGACTTGTTGCACTTTTAATATTTAATTTCCCCTACAAGCGATTGAAGGCTCTGTTAAGTCAATTCCTAGGTTTTGTCTGTGCCTTCTTATTGGGAGGAATTGTGGATCTAATATTCTATGAAGAATTTCTTGTTTCTCCAATTCATTGGTTCAAATTTAATATTATAGAAGGACATGCTGAATACTTCGGCACTGCGCCTTTCTATTTCTATTTTACAGCTGTTTCAGGTTTTCTAATAATTGTTGGTTACTTATTCTGTTGTATTGGTTTCGCACTCTTAACTTATGTTGATTGTAAGAAAAAGAAAATTACAGGAAAGAAAAATTGGCTCAAAACAAAAATTACAGGAACCTATCTTTTTGCTGCTCTATTTATATA
>BPTO01000187.1 GCA_023705985.1 Candidatus Heimdallarchaeota archaeon
GAACAATTTTCTTTTACTAGAAATAAACTTGTGTCAAGCTAAAGTGTCATAATGATTTAGAGAGAAATTTTCAGTATTTCCTGAGCGAATTTTTTAGCATCCTCTATATCTGTCTTATCTGGATGCTTCCTTGCTTCTTCTACATATTCCTGAAACTCATTTTCATCTGTTATTATACTTTTGTGAATGAACTCTTCTATATCAGGTGATGGTGCTCCCCGACATCTAAAGTATCCTTTGAAATCCACTTCCTTTTCTGTTTTGGTTTTTTCAAATGCTTTGATACATTTTCCTGCCCATTTTTCATAAAATACCTTATTTATCTCACTTCCCTCTGGAGGAGTAACTGAATGAGTAAAGAATCCTGCAAGCTTGAAATCAGGAGAAGTAGGCGTTTTTTCCAAGAATTTTAAAACTGGAGGAGCTAAATCAGCGCTATGACATGCAGACCCTAAGAAAACTAAATCATAATTATTTAAATCATCTACTTTAAC
This sequence comes from Candidatus Heimdallarchaeota archaeon, assembly GCA_023705985.1. Lineage (GTDB taxonomy): Archaea > Asgardarchaeota > Heimdallarchaeia > Heimdallarchaeales > Heimdallarchaeaceae > 18H4-34. The sequence goes on from BPTO01000187.1 coordinate 495, forward strand.
TTCTTTAAGATTCTTAAGTTGTGTATCATGACTTTGTGATGTAATTTCATAAATAGCTTCAGCTATCTTTTTTGTATTACCTGTTTGGCTGTAATATACTATCAAAACTTTCATTTATATTTCACCAGAAATTATTTCCATTTAAAGTAGAAGATAGGCATCACATATAAAAGTATAATCAAATAGAAAAATACAGAATTCACTCTTTAGGGACGTAAATATAGGATATGAAAAAATTAATTTCAATTAGATTGGTCACAATAGTTAATACACTATACCATATTTTCAAAAGTTATTTGAGCCATTAAATTAACAAAACTAAAGAGTATAGTAATGAAAGAGTTAAACATTTATACAATCGATATTTTTAGTAAGTAAATGAAATTTTTGTCATAGAGAAGAAATTATTTATCCCTCAACGATTTGCGAAAAACAGAAAGAAAAGTGGATATGAGTAAAATGTCTGACCCAACAGAAAGATATCGAAGCAAGCATGTGACAGAAATTTTGTTGAAAAAAATAAATAAAGAAATAGGGCAAATAGGCAATCCTGTGCGTCTCATGCATGTATGTGGGACACATGAACACGATCTTGTAAAGGCAGGACTACGTTCGTTAATACCAAAGGAAGTAGAGTTAATAGCAGGTCCAGGCTGCCCAGTATGTGTCTGTAGTGCTCAAGATATTGATGAAGTTCTCTGGGTTGCTGACAATCACGGTGCTATTATTACTACCTTTGGTGATATGATGCGTGTTCCTGGCTCAACTGAGTCTCTCTATCAAGCTAAGGGTAGAGGAGTCGATATCCGTGTTGTTTATAGTGTAAGTGATGCTATAAAAATTGCTGAAAAGAATTCTAAAACGGATATTATTTTCTTTAGCGTAGGTTTCGAAACAACATCCAGTATTACAGCTGCAGAAGTTATCAGAACGAATATACCTAATTTTAGCATTTATTCTTCTCACAAACTAATCCCCCCTGCCATGGAACTGCTTATGCAACGTGATGATATTGAATTTGATGGTTTCCTAGCTCCTGGTCATGTATCAACAATTATTGGTACTAAACCTTATGATTTTGTACCCGAGAAATATAGTTTTCCTGTTGCTGTTGCTGGTTTTGAACCTGCAGATATTTTGTTAGGTATTTATTCTTTACTTAAACAAATTCGTGAAAATAAGCCCAAAGTCGATAATGTTTACAAGAGGTATGTAAAAGAAGAAGGAAATCTAGCAGCTATTAGAACTATGGATGATGCATTTGTGGTAGCTGACGCACGTTGGAGAGGGCTAGGTGTTTGGCCTAAAACCGGACATGAAATAAGCAAAAAATATGCTCATATTGATGCAAAGAAAAAATATGCTATTCCTGATTTACCGATGACTGATTTACATAAAGGGTGCTTATGTGATGAGATTTTAATTGGAAAAACAAAACCTGCTGAGTGCAAGTTATTTATGAAATCGTGTCGCCCTGATCACCCCATTGGAGCTTGTATGGTCAGTCATGAAGGAACATGTAATGTTGCTGCTACTTATGAGGAAATAGATTTGTGAAACCAGATTAATTGCTGTATAACAAAAGTTAATTAACATCTAGTTAGAGGAATTTTAGATACCCATGTGTTTAGCTATCCCTGCCAAAGTTTGTGAAATATTGAAAAATAACCGGATTATTGTTGATATCACTGGTGTAAGGCGTGAAGCTGATACTTCCTTGTTAGAAGAAACTCTTGAAATCGAGGATTATGTTCTTGTTCATACTGGTTTTGTCATTTCCAAACTTGATAAAAAGCAAGCAGAAGAAGATCTTAAATTATGGGACGAAATACTTCAAGCTTAATACATCATTCACTTGTCATTTTTTTGATGAAAAATCCGAATAAGTTAAATAGAAAGTATCTCTATATTTCATGAGATGATATTTGGAGATAATGCTGCTGATGCTCAAATTTTGAGAAACATAGTCGATTTTAGCACCAAATCAAACCAATTTTTGTATACAAATTTGTCCAGTAGTTTACCTGAAATTATAGATTCGGAAGAATGTAGAGGAGACTCAATAAGCCCTATGAGCATAAAAGACGGGATAGATTTTATTAAACGAAATGAGAAACTAAGTAATGCTGAAATTTCCTATGTTGTTGTTCTATGCATTAGAGGGTATAAATTCAGAAAAGTGATGGAAAAAGCCTTTCTGTGTGAGGAAAAAGCGATAGATCCTACATTTGAAAGGTTTCCAACTATGAAACCTTCAGTCGGTAGTAATGACAATATAAAAGCTGAGATTTTAAAAGCGCTTCTGGAGACTGATGACAAAGATAATGAAATTCTGAGTAAAACTCTTCTTCGTTCTGTACCTGGGCTTTTTGAAAAATCTTTAGGTGTTCTTTATACGGGAAGATTCATTTCCATTAGTGAGTGGATAAAGGAAAAAGAAAAAGAAGGAAAGTGGATTTCTGATGAAGTTTTTAGCTATAAAAGCTATAATATGATGCCTTGGGCTTTTTCCAATCTTCTTGCTCTACAAATACGCGGTTACTATTTACAAGAGATTCCTGAACAATACAAAGATAATGATTATGTTCTTGTTCATACAGGTTGAATTTAACCATTTTTTCTTTTTATTAGCTATGAAAATATCACAAAATATTATTTATTTCATTTGTGAAGCATAACCTTTTTTTATAGCTAGCAAAATCCTACAATAGCATATATAGAGTTGACTCTTATGAGTGATGCACTCAATGAATTAGAGAATATTTTGAATATAACTATACCTAAAGATCTTGTTGAAGGAGTAGTTAAGGTCGAAAAAGGGCATTTTGATGTTATAAGCCCTTCTGAAAAAGCATACGATCTAATGAAAATTCTTCATGATGACGCGGGAATTTATCATCTCTCAACAATATCAGCCTACGAAAAAGATGATTCATTCAATGTTTGTTATCATATACAACATCGAATAGAAGAAGAAGTTAAAGAAATACCAATTAACTTCATCGTTACTAAAATTGACAAAGATAATCCAAAAACACCAAGTATGATAGACTTCTTTGTAGCAGCTGATTATTATGAACGTGAATGTTACGATTTCTATGGAATATACTTTAATGATCATCCATTCATGGAACGGTTAATACTTCCAGAGAAATGGCCAGATGATGTAAGACCGATGAAAAAAGAATATAGCTGGGAACAGATAAGAGAAATCACACTGAATCTAGCAAAACAGATATCAGAGGATGATTAAATATGGCAGAAGATTTTAGATCAAGATTTAGAGTACTGACAGATGGTAGTGATACTCCTCTTGGAGCTGACCACCATATTTTCATAGGCCCCCAACATCCTTGGGCAGAAGAACCTGCTCACTTCATTATTCATTTAAAAGGTGAGCGTGTGGTTGAAGCGAATATTCGTATAGGTTTTAACCTCCGTGGAATGGAAAAAGCGATGGAAGCGCGTACTTGGCGCCAAAATACCATGCTTATTCCTCGAGCCTGTGGTATCTGCAGTGCTGTTCATCAAAATGTCTATGTTCGTCTAGTTGAACGTTTAGCGGGAATTGAAGATCAAGTCTCCGAAAGAGCCAAATTAATACGCATGTTTAGTTGTGAAGCAGAACGAGTGCATTCACACATGTTGTGGTACGGAATACTTGCTCATGATGCTGGATTTGACACTTTATTCCACGTGACTTGGAGAGACCGCGAGATAATCATGGATATAGTTGAAGATATCTCTGGAAACAGAGTAAATCCAGCATTAATGCTGATTGGTGGTGTGAAGAGAGATCTTCCTAAAGAAAAAGCTGATAAAGCAAGGCCAATGATTAATGATTTAATAAAGCAAGTTGAATATCATAAGAAAGTGTTTACAGAAGAAACATCCATAGTGAATAGGCTAGAAAATGTGGGTGTCTTAACAAAAGAAGATGCAAAGAAAGTAACACCTAATGGTCCTACCGCTAGAGGATCAGGATTGCCATATGATATCAGAAAAACTTTCCCCTACGAACTGTATGACGATATAGATTGGAACGTAGTTTATTATACTGAAGGAGACGTACTAGCAACGACTTTAGTTAGACTAGATGAAACACTAGAATCACTTAGAATGCTTAATCAAATACTAGATCGTTTAGAGACAGCTTCAGGAGAGTTGTTACAAAGAGTTAAACCCCGAATTTCTGAAGGCAAATACATGACTAGAGCTGAAGCACCTAGAGGTGAAGATATTCATTACGGAATTGCTAATGGAACAGATAAACCAGAAAGATATAAAATAAGAGCACCATCTTTGGGCAACATTGATGCTACACTCAAAAGAATGGATGGTGAATATATCGCTGATATGCCGGTAATTCTTAGAAGCTATGATCCTTGTTTCTCTTGCACTAATAGAGTGATGATAATTAACCAATCAACTGGTGAAAAGAAGATTATGGGGCAAGATGAATTTGCCCGAAGAGCTATAAAAGCAAAGAAATATAATAGACCCTTTTTCTGAGGTGAAATAAATGTCGAAGAAAAAACTACTAGTAATGGGAAGAGAAGTAATAAAAAATCAAGCAAAAGGACCTGTAACTTTACATATTTCTGAAAGACTAGAAAAACATCCCCCTCCAGAAGATATTCGAACTATTCCTAGAATTATCGAAGAAAAGTGTATAATGTGTGGAACATGTGTAAAAGTGTGTCCAACTCATTGTTTGTGGATGGAAAAAGATGATAAAGATAATGGGATGATATGGCTTTTACGTCCTCAATGTATGTGGTGTGGGCATTGTCAAACCTACTGTCCAAAAGATGCAATTCACATTGATAGAGAACCATCTTTATCTGTTTCTTTGTTCTCATTCAATGTTAGACAAGACTATGAGATGATTTGTGCTAAAGGTAGCTTCAAAGGTGAAAAAGCTGAAAAGAAATTAGCAGAGGTTATTGAAGAAGGTGCAAAAACAATCAAAGAGATTGAGGAATTCAGGAGTTGAGAATGATGGGTTGGTTAAAAAAACTTGCAGTAAATAGTGCAGTAAGATCGCCATGGATTATTCATATGAACGCTGGTGGTTGCAATGGTTGTGATATTGAAATTGTAGATGCTCTTACACCAAGGTTTGATCTCGAACAATATGGGATATTGCTCAGAGGAACACCTCGACAAGCTGAGGTATTAGTAATAACAGGAGCTGTAACATTACAAGTTGCGGAAAGGGTAAAAAGAGTATATGAACAAATGCCTGCACCTAAATTTGTGGTAGCAGTGGGAAATTGTTGTACAACTGGTGGAGTATTCCAAGAATGTCCTTTTGTTCTTGGAGGTATTGATAAGATGCTTCCTATAGATGCTTGGGTTTATGGTTGTCCTCCTAGACCAGAAAACATAGTAGCTGCTATTGCAGCATTGCTTGGCAAACTAAAAGTAGATTTGATTGGGATTGAGAAAAAAGAAATACCTCAAGAACAATAATCTCTTTTTCTTTCTTTTTCTAATTTTAAAATTTTATTTTTATTTATGATTTATTTAACAAAATTAAGTAGATAAAATCTACGAAAATGACACGACTGAAGAGAGAACTGTCACAATTAAAGCAACAACTAGTACACAACGCTCCTTCTGTCTGTAAGATAACATTTACCTTCGGTGGGATTCTTCTATTTTCTAGTAAAGCGAGAAAATATCACTTTTCATTTCTTAACTTTATTCGTTCTATGAGAAGTTCTGCAAACTCTTCTCCTTCCTTCTTACATTCTTCTGACAAAGGCGTCTCGAAAACTGTATGCTTTGGTTGAATACCCACATATAACGTTTTTAAATCGTCTATTGATGGTTTTAAAAATTCTTCAAGCATTGTCAAAGAGAGTGTGTGAGTTGAGAAATGATAACCTTGAGAAATCATCTCTTTAGGAAATATTGCAATTGCTCCTGGCATTTCTTTCATATCGGCTGCATCTAGAACTATTATCCTATTAGGTTTTAGCTTGTCTAGTTTTCCTAAAAAATGCTCGGGAACACGCTCACAGTAGAAAATTTCAACCCAATTGGGTAAACTTACTTTCTGTAAAATACGCGTTATGTATAAACCAACCGCATCATCCCCATTATCTTCATTTCCCACACCTAGGATAGCTAAAATTTTAGCATTATCCAAAAAATGATCTATTGTCTGTATAAATTCCTCTGTAAACTGGTTTTCAATGGATTTAGGCATTAGTTTGGAGATTATATTGTTATTGATAAATCCTTCTTTCTGTAAGAAACAATGATTATTTTTGGTCAACTGAGTTTATTTGGATATATTCTTAAAGGATTACTGCTAATTAACCATATGGCTGGTTATAGAATCTTGTCATTTTTTCAAT
>BPTO01000188.1 GCA_023705985.1 Candidatus Heimdallarchaeota archaeon
GCAAAATAAAAAACAAGAGTTTGTTCTTAAAAACGTTCATGAAAACGTTCCCGAAAGTCGAGAACATTCTCTTGCTTTGGAATTTAAACGGTGGTTAAAAAAAATAAAATTCAACCCATGAGCAAGTTGTCTCTAATGATTTCTTTCAAATCGTTTTATTCAATAATCTTTTAATGGTTGTTCAAGCTTGCTACTTAGTGGTCGTCAATGCTAGAGATTCGATTTCATGGCAGAGGAGGTACAGGGACGGTATTAGCGTCAAGAGCTTATGCCAAGGCTGTTTTTTATGCAGGAAGACATGCCATAACCTTTCCATCATTTGGTCCAGAGAGAAGAGGAGCTCCTGTTCTTGCTTTCGCTAGAATTGACAACAAGAAAATTTACAAGAGAACACAGATTTACGAACCAGATGTTGTTGTATGTCTTGACGATGCAATTATGGAACTAATTGATATAGCTCAAGGAATAAAAAAAGGAGGGAAAGGCGTGCTAAATTCTCCGAATAAACCTGATGAAATTAAGCTTTCCAAATCTATTGAGGTAGGGGTTGTTGACGCTACAAAAATAGCTAAAGAAGTTTTAGAAAGCACAATAACAAATAGTGCAACCCTAGGAGCATTAATAAGAACAATTGATACTATATCCTTCAAACATTTGGAAAAAGGTATTTTATCTGTTTTTGGTGAAAAACTTGGAGAAAAACTTGCAAAGAAGAATGTTGAAGCTGCTAGAATAGCCTTTGAGGAAACTATCTTTGGAACAACATTAGGTGGGAGAAACTATTCTCAGGAAAAATGTTGGTTACCAACATTTGATGAACTACCGATTGGAACAATTCTATCTAAATCAGAAGTTAATTCAGGACAATTAATTGGTCCAGGATCTGCTATTACTCGCAAAACTGGGACATGGAATCATAAAAAAGCAAAAATTGATCAGGAAAAGTGTAATAAATGCTTAATATGTGTTTTTCATTGTCCTGAAGGAACTATTCACAGAGAAGGAGATATTATCAAAATAGATCACACCTATTGCAAAGCTTGTGGTATCTGTATTGAAGAATGTCCAGAAAATGCTATATCTATGGTTGAAATAAAAGATTTCTCAGAGATTACATCATAAGAAAAAAGCGATAGTTAGAATATTGAAGAAATCATTTGTATTTATCTAAATCATCAGCTTTATCATTTAAACGTTTTAAAGAGCCGTGAAGACTAAAGAAATCTGATTCTTTATCACGATTTGAGGATTCTTCTTCATTGTTTTCCTCGAATTCATCAAATGATTCATCATATTCATCAAATTCTTCTTCACCTTCTGATATTAGTTCCATTTCACCCTCCAAAAATGAAGAATCAAATTCAATGAGCTTATCAGAATGTAGGTTGTCTCCAATTATCTTTTCTAATTCTTTAAGTGCTAAAACTGAAGCATCTATATCGATGTCATAAGTATTGCAATAAGATAGAATAGCTAATACTGGTTGTTGAAATGCGGTGCCTTCTGTTAACAAGAAATTTAGAGGGCCCTTGATAGTTTGTTGATCTTTGAATGTTCTTTGTGTTCCATACAGATCTGTGTACATTGGAGTAGGAATTAAACTAGTCCATTCCTCATCTGTTGTTTTTCTAATATCTTCTCTTAAACCTCCGATGATAATATAGCGCTTAGCTTTCCAGGACAATATTTCTTCAGACAACCACTTCCAAAACGCGTCAGGAAGCGCATTATAACCTACAACAGGCACAGGTAAACGAGATGCAACAAGTACAATTTTATCTTTATTTCTTATTGAGTTAACATCTAGAGTGTATATTGTAATAGGGGTTTCTAAATTACCTTGATGAAACCAACTTATTGAACCCCAAAATCCAATTGAAGTCACAGGTAAGGTTTCGATAAGATGGTTTAAAACCACATTACCTACAGAACCATAACCTGAGAATCCAAGAATTACAGTAGTTTCTTTATCAATATAATCTGTATTAATATTGAATTGATTAAGGAATTGAATTGAGTTTTTCATCTGATGAAAACCAAGAATATTACTTAGTTAAAAAATTGGTGATTAGAGCATTTTTTGGTTTATTGATTCTCTTTTAATCTTCTAACTTTGCTCTTTTTAATGAATTCTTCTTCAGGTGGCCACAAGAATGTTGATACAGTGGTTAGAAGGATTAGAGCTACTGTGGGAACCATAAGAGCTATTAGCTGTGTTTCGATTTTCCATCCATCTATGAGAAAAGCTACTAGTAGTGCTACTCCACCTAGAACAATTCCAACAATTTCACTTACAGCTGTAATAATCTGTTGAACACTCATGGTAGCTCCGTGTCTCTCTTCCTTAAATCCTATTGAGCTACTATCACCTAATCTTCCACTTATTGATGGAGCATAAGCTGAAGACATTATAATTGAAGTAGCGAGAATTACAGCAATAAGTGGATTATCGAATATTTTCTCAGGTTGATTCATATCTAGGTATCCCAGGAAGTAAGCTATTGCCATTGATGCAGTCATCCCTATAATTCCAATGACACCTATAGTTAGTGTTTTTTTTCGTCCTATTTTATCAGCAACATATCCCCATAACGCCATCGGTAAACCCATAATTAAGGTGATTATAATAGTTAAATAAGCTGCAGTATCTGGTCCCGTATCAACAGCTAAGATAATAAAACCCCAATTGTTCAAAATACCAATAATAGAAGCAGTACCCAAAAGAGGTAAAATTATTCCACGCCTTTCCTTGCTAACCATTATTTTCCAAGAAGCTTTAAATTCTTCTTTAAATCTAAATCCCTCTTTTTTTTTCACAACAGGTTTTGTTTTATCCACCATTTTGTAGACAATAACAGCACTCATAACTAGACAAAAAGCAAATAGAAGGTAAACATAGATTAAATTATATTCCTTGGTGGGTCTCCACTTATCTCCAGAATCTACTAGAGGAGTTTCACCTACAATGACTGTATACAATACCCCTGCTAGAACTACACCTAAAGCCCTTCCTGCAAAGATAGCAGTGTTGTATAGACCCATTCTACGAGCTCGTGTTTCATAGACAGAATATCGGGAAATATATGCAAAAGATGAATTAATTTTACACGCAGCAACAACTCCATGAAGCAGATGGAACAAACTCATCCCAAAAAGGAGCAAACCACAAGTTAATGGAGCTAAACCTATGATACCATCCCAATTGAGAGCACAGATTCCATAACCTATCAATATCAATCCGCCAGCTGAAGTTCCGAAAAGAATCCACTTTTTAGTATCATCCTCATCTGCCCTGAAACCGAAGTAACCCGATGCTAGAATAAGACCTATTGAATAGGTTATCTCAACAACAATTACAGCGATATAAAATGGTGTTCCGCGTAATCCTAAGTGATGATAAATAAAGATAGGCATAAGAACTGTTGTACTTCCAAATGCTATACGTAGAAAGAAAGTAGAAATTATAATGCCATAGATAGATCGATTTGGGTGGGAAATGTTAAATTTATCTCCTTTCATGGTTGAAAGTGAAGAAGAGGATGGATTATTGACCTGTTCAGCAATATCAGAGCTCATGGAATTCAATCCTTAAAGTTTAAAAAGAATAGGAAGCGAGAGTTATAAAAACTTGTGCCATGTTTTCATCAGAGAAATAATGCATGATAGAAGGGAACACATCAAAGAAAAAGGATAAAAAAAAGAAAAGATAGCAGCTTAAACACGAAGATTTCAACTATTGTACAAAAAAGAAAAGATTCACATATTACACACACAAGCAAAAAGTATTTAAGAAAGGCACAAAGTATTTAATATTGTATATTCATAATAATTTAGCAATAGAATAAAAAAGTGATTTTATGAGCGAAAAAGGGTCAGTTACAATTGCACAAATGGTTAGATTAGAAGAAGAAAAGCCTATATCGTTACCAGAAGAGTTTTTATCAGCTCTTAAACCCGATGGGAAAACTTACGCGGTTTTGATCTTAGCACCTAATACTCGAATTATCAGAATTATTCCTACAAGTACAAATGAGGTTGCTAAAATCAACATAAATATTGGTAAACTCTCTCCAGACTTCTTGCGTAAAATGGGATCTATTTTCATCCGACTAGGTATTAAAACACTCTATAGCACTGGGCTTTGTTTCACTCAAAGCGCTTGTGTCTACGAAGGATATATAGATTCTGAGGAACTTAACGAAGTCAGTATAGACGAAATTAGGGAAGAACTAGAACGTATAGAGGGTGTCTCATCGGTCGAAGTTGAGACCCTTACCGCCTAATAGGAGCGGTTCTTCTGTGGTTCGCCAAAGGAAGAAAAAAGAGAAACGTCTAACTCTACTTCTTCATCCTTTACGACGAGAGATATACCGACTTGTCTGCGAGACTCCTGGACTGTATTTTTTTGAATTATCTAATACTTTAACAGCACCTCATGGTACTGTCAATTGGCATTTACGTAAATTGGAAGAAGCTAGTTTGATTAATACTATAAAGTTTGGTGGAAAAAGAGTTTACTATTCTAAAGCTCTACGTTCAGAGGAAGTAGAGAAAGCTTTCGTTGTTCTCAAGCATGCAACAGCAAGAAAAATCTTTGCTTATATAATGAATAACGATGGATGTCATCAAACTCTGATTGCTCGAGCTCTGGGTGTTCATCATGACACAGTCAGGCATCATGTTGAACGCATGAAAACAGCTGATCTTATATCTATTTTTAAAGATGGACGTAAGACATGTTACTCTTTAGATAATGTGGGGTTGAAGCTCCAAGAAGAGAGTATTAATACAATTTCTAACAGCTATGTTACAGCTTTGATGGACATCTTAGAAGATAATTGTCTTCACCCTGAGATAGAAGAAGTTACTAAAGAGAGTCTGACAATACGCATAGAATGTCCGGGTAAAGAAGATGCTACTTTCACCATTTCCTTATCACAATGGGAGTTCGACGAGGTATTGGATGAATCTTGGAACGGAGATATTGCAGATTCGAAAAAAGTTGTAGTAGAGGAAACCTAATCCCAAACTACTTAGATTTTTAGAATGGTTTTTTAAGAGAAATCTATTAATGGTAAAAAAAAAGGTTTTTAAGAGCTTTTGTCTCCATCCTTAATAATGGTGTTTCATTTATGAGTTCAAAAGGGAGTACTTCCACATCGAAAAAGCGTTCTACAGCAAAAAAAGTTGGTATCAAAACCATATCAAAACAACTTGATGATATAAAAAAACAGATTAGTCAAGTAATTGTAGGACAAAAAGAAGTTATTGAAGCTATGATTACTGCGGTATTAGCAGATTCTCATGCTCTTTTAGAAGGTGTCCCAGGTGTTGCTAAAACACTAATGGTACGTTCATTAGCGAAATCTATTTCTTGTGATTTTAAAAGAATACAATTCACACCAGATCTAATGCCTTCTGATGTTACTGGAATCATGGCATATAGACCAGAAACAGGAGAGTTTTATTTTAAACAAGGACCAGTCTTTACAAATATTCTGCTATCTGATGAGATTAACCGTGCACCTCCCAAAACACAGGCAGCAATGCTAGAAGCTATGCAAGAAAAACAAGTCACAATTGAAAAACGAACTGATAAGCTACCAGAACCCTTTCTAACTTTCGCAACACAGAACCCTATAGAGCAAGAAGGAACTTATCCTTTACCTGAAGCTCAAATAGATCGTTTTGCTGTAAAGATTCTAGTTACATATCCTGAAGAGAAGGAAGAGGCTGAAATTGTAATGCGTTTCACTGGGGAACATGATTCATATGCAAAATTGGAGGAAATAAAACCAGTTCTCTCAGCCAAAGAAGTGATAGAAATTCAGAAATTTGTTCGTAAAGAAGTAACAATCTCTGAAGAACTAGTTAAATATATTATTCGCATTGTCAGTTTGACACGAGAAAGTGAAGAAGTGGCTATAGGTGCAAGCCCTAGAGCAAGCCTTTGGTTAACAATAGAAGCTAAAGCTTCTGCAGTAATAAATGGTAGAAAATATGTTAATCCAATCGACATACAAAAAGTTGCAAAAAATGTTCTGCGTCATCGTGTTATAATTAAACCTGAATACGAATTCGATGGAACAACTTCTGAGATTATAATTGATCGTATACTTAAGCACACTCCAGTTCCGAATATTAAAGTATAAAGTGAAAACATATGAAACTATCAAAAAAAACTGTGATTCTTACATTTTTTGTTATAGAATTAACAAGTTTGTTGGTAGTAGGTTGTTTTCTAGTTAACAACAATAATTTTTCTGACACTACAGAGGTTAATGCTCAAGAAGGTAACTTGACTGTTGAAGTGTTTCGTTATCAAAAATATTTCAAAAACGACACTTTCTTAACAAATGGTTATCTCTATTGGGCAGAACTTTCAGGAGGAAAACTTTATCTTTATGGAAATACTTCAGATATGTTCTCGTACTCTTTCTGGGATGCTATTGGAAACTATACTGAAGATGAAAATTTCTACTTGGAGTCTGACAGGATTGTAGTCCATGTTAGAACTACAGAACTATATTATCATATTCGTGGAAATTATTATCCGGACTATTTCCTTGACACAAACTTTGTTGTAATTTTTGACACATTCTGGGCTCAATTTAGCTATATAAGCCCTGAAGGTGAAAGTGTTTACGCTCCAGTAACCTATTACAACAAACAAATACTTCCTGAAGGGGCAGGGATTGTAAGTTATGCTCCTACAGAGGGAGCAACTATCGTAAATGAGGGAAATGCCTTTGGTGTAGTATGGGAGTATGTAGAAAGGGCAATGGATCCTTTTCATAAACCACTAA
>BPTO01000189.1 GCA_023705985.1 Candidatus Heimdallarchaeota archaeon
GTTCAATATTTTCCCCTGAATTCCTTTTGAGAGTTAAAAGACAAGCAGCTTTAATAGAAGACAATATAGTTATTTTTATTGCAGTTACATGTCTTTTACCTTTGGTTCTTAGTTTGGTTCTGGCTTTAATTATACCACAAGATTCTCTTAGTATACTTTTACTACCCTTGATTTATGCCCTATTTGGGTCGTATATCTTGCGTTATATTCAAAATAAAAATTTTGGTGTACAATATGGTTAAGCTTAAGTGTACAGACCACATTTTTCTAGTAAAATTAGCAAATCAGATGGAAACAGGGGAAAATATTGAACGTTCTTTATTTCTTATAGGCGAAATCCCTCCAGAATTGCACATGAAACTATACCTTGGAGAAGATATAACAGAAATACTAACATCTATAGAATTTAATTATCCAAATATTTTAAACCTTCTTTCTTCAACAAAAAATGCGGAAGTGGAAGAGAATGTCAAAAGAATGAGAACTACGGCAGAATTAATAAGAAAACGCGAAGAAATTTTACAAGAAAAGGAAAATGCAATTAACATTCAAAAAAGAAGATTAAAAATTATAAGATATGTAACATTAATAACTATTGCAATAATAGCAGGATTTTCACCCCTTTTCACTAATATCTATTCACTCATTGAAAATGGAGTGTTTCAAAGCACCTTTACATTCTTTTCTGTTCTTTCCATTTCATTTTTGCTTGTTAATACATTGAATAATTATTTCTTGTTAAAAATGGTTAATGAGAGAAACATGAAATTCAAACTAGGAATTGTTGTAATTCTGCATATTGGAATCGTAATAATTGTAAATCTATTTCTTTCTAACTCTGTTCTCATATAACATACTGTGGTTTTCAGTGTCGAAAATACATTGAAAAATTAACTGAAATTTGAAGAAATCTGGTTACTAATCTCAGTCACTATATCGTCATAATCATACCTGAAGATGAATTCAGCGTGATCTCTAATTGTAAACTCTGCCACATTCGTCGCTTGTGCAACAAGTTTCTGAGTTAGGGCTGAAGAACGGCCAATTTTTTTAGCTAAAAGCTTATCCGCAACATAAACCGAAGCTGCAGAAAGCGGATACGGTCTTCTACCTCCACGATCAGGATTAGGAATTCTCTCAAAAATACGTAGACAAAGAAGTTGGAGCAATTTTTCATATACAAAAACATCAATAACGTATTTTTTTTCAATTCTTTCTTTTGTGATAGAATCATTACTAACTAGAGAACAAACACGAAAAACATATTCTTCACTTCTTCGAATACCAGCTAGAGGGGATTTTATGTCAAGTTTTTGCATTAAAGCCAATAAATTCTTTCCTAAAACCCGATGGCCCAATTCGCTATAAGTTCCTACAATCTCCTTAAGCGTCAAAGGACAATTTTGTTTATTCTCTCGAACAGCAAGCAACAGACACAATGCAGATAACAAAACATGATTTGTGATTTTATCCTTGTGCTCTTTTTTATATTTCCGATACAAGTAGAGAGTTCTGTCACGTATGTTATTAGGTATATGTAAACGAGAAAAAACCTCGTTCATAATTTTAAGTGTTCTATAATCTGTTTCTCTTCCCTTTACTGCACCAGGAATGTGATAGAAATTCTTGAATTTTCTGAATTTACCTTGGCTATGTTCACCTATTAGCGAACCTTGAGCATCCCTAAATAAGTACTCCTCCACCGCCCCAATAGAAGAACCTAATGAGCTTACAACCGCCAATTGATTATTAATCGAAGTGTACTGTTGTTTTTTACGTTGGTCCTTGGAAGCAATTGAGCCTAATTGAAAAGAAGAAGATTTTATAACAGGCTCATGAACAAGACCGCAACTTGGACATGTATATAATCCATTTTGTTCAATGATTCTAGAATTACATTCATCGCATCGATAGTCTACCATTTTCCTCAAAAAAACAGCTCTTACAAAATTCTTGAACATTTTTTAGACGAAAATAGAGATTCAAGTATGTTTAGAGACATTGAAAATTACTCAAAGTACATTCTCCGTGACAAAAAAAACAACAAGAGGGGGGCGAGTGAAGGTATTTTATCCTACATAAAAAGCAAAAAAAGATATAACTCAATTGCTGAAACCAAATAAAAGATATTAAAAAATCATGAAGAATCTTTCTAAAAATTCTCTAAATATTTATGTTATATCTACCTTTTATTCAGTTTGGTAATCCAATATACGAAGTTAACAACTCTTCTAAGCGTGTTAAGTTGTTAACTTTACATTCTTCAATAGTCTTGCAGAATTTGGGTGCAGCGGTGAAATCTCCACTTCTATGCGCAGCAAAAAACATCATACCTTTAATGAATAAGCGTTGCTCTAAAACTTCGATTGTATCCAAATTATCACTGTAATTTCTCAAGAGTTTGTTCATCTCATCGAAACGTCCCATATCATAATACTGTTGAGCAAGTAAGAGATCAACAAAAGAGCGTTCTATAAAGGTTTCATCTTTAGGAATTCTTCTTTTCCACAGGGTAACGATGCAGTTTCTTAAAAGTTCTACAGCTGTAAGTTCTACAGCTGTCCTTGTTTTTTCCATCATAAACAAAGTAATGTGCTTTACTCTTTTTAGACTAACATTATCCTTCTTTTGTAACTCTTGTAATTGTTCATAGGACAGTTGAGCATTCAAGAGAAATTCGCTCAACATTATCACATTGCTGTAATTGATTTGCGTACCAGAATAAATAGTTTCAATTAAATCCCTAGATTCTTCAACGTTGAAATCCTTTTTCCGTGTCTGAACATAGAATTTTGTTAGATTAAAAGTATGAACAATTTGGCGTTTACTAACTCTGTCTAAGTTTTTTTGAATGAACTCCTCTTGTAGCAATTTTTCTGTTTCATCAACTGATTGGGTAGCTTGAATTAATTTTCCTTGAAGAGCATAAATTGTTGAAAGATGGGAAAGAGTTGTAAGGTAATAACCAAAATATATGCTGCTCTTATATGATTCTTTCAGTATCTTTCGCGATTCCTCAAAATGTGCTTCTGCTTCTGATAAACTACATTGTAACGTGTAACCATATCCCACCAAGTAATGCGTATAAGCTTGTACATCTTTAGGTAGTTGCTCAAAAATGAAGTGGTTCTCTAACAGACTTTTGGATGTTTCTAACACTTTTTCCCTACTTTTTGTTCGTTGGTAGATAATGGCGAGTATTCCCAAGGTTTGAACTAAGCTTCTGTAAAATCCATTTTGGAAGTAGTAGTTTGCACACGCTTCTAGAATATCGGCACTTGTAGAATCGTGCTTTTCCAACCATCGCTCAACAGCATAAGAGTATCTGCAAAAGTTGTAAACATAACCATCTTGTTCAGAGAGATTGTTTAGTATTTTCATTGATTTATTGATAGCTTCAGAACTCTTTTTCTTGTTATCTTGGAACTTTTCTATATGCCAAGTTAGTTGATAAAATAGAGCTAATCCCTCTTGATAATTTATTTCTTCGGTTAAAGAGCGCATCGAAGAAAGAAGGTTATTGATTTCTAACAGATGATCTTTTTGGTGATAGAGTTGGCGGATTTGAAGATCATACAGAATAACTCTAGATTTCTTGTCATTTACAACCTCATTTTTTTCAATTGCTTTCCGAATTAAAAATGAAGCCTTTTTGCTTGATCGATTATTAGATGCAAAAACCTGTAAATTAACAAGCACAGGTCTCAATTCTTCACTAGATTGAACCATTTCAAGTTCTTTAGCCATGTCTTCATAGGACAAATAAATCACCTAACTCAAGTATACTCAGTGAAATAGTCTTTAAAAAACATCGGTCTTAGATTGCAGTTAGATTGCAGTTAGATTGCAGTTTTTTGTTTTTTTGTCTCATATTTTCTAAATTCATTACATTTCAGACACGTTATTGGTCAATAATTCAAAAAAGAAAAGAGAGGAAAGAGCACTTTCTTAAGGGCTCCAAATTGGAGGCATAATTTCTTCATCGCCTGGTTCGGTTGGATCAAACATCATGAATCACTTTTAATTGTGTTAATCTAAGTATGAGCAAAAAAGATTAAAGACCAACAGAAAAAAAGTGACATAAACCTAAAAATGCAACTCTAAAACTATTAAATCATTTCATATAATCTAAATTTCAAGAAGTAAAATAAGCATAATGTAGTCTTGAAAGTAATAAAAAGAAGATAATAATATGAAAAACGTTTAGTTTTTAATATTAAGTATATATAAAAAAGTGAAATGAAAAAACAAACAGCGCTGGTGATTTTATTAATTTCTTATTTATCGTTAGCATTACTTTATCCCAACTTCATTGGGGTTGAAACAAGTGAGAGCAAGAATTCAAACCTCAAATTATTAGAAAATTCAGAAGAAATGCAGATTATAAATGACGCTCAACAGCAGTCCTATGGAATAGGTGAAATCAAGAGCGCGATTCTTCAACCCATTGAAGAAGAAAGTAATGAGGATTGGGGTAAAGAAAGTATGTTAACAGGAGAAGGGGAAAATAAAACAATCGAAGAGATACTTCAAGAATTCAAACCAAATGTAGATGTTATTGGTAAATATCTTGATACAACAATTGAAGGGGAAATTCAAGATAACAACACAATAATAATTTTTCCTGAAGAAGGAGATTACATAATTGAAGGAAGTTTAGATGGCTTAAACGCACAATATTTGCAAAATCCTGGTGCGGAAACAAATCAATTGTTCTATTCTGATAATGTTCTTCAAGGAGGAGACATAGAAATTACAAGAGAAAAGGATAGTAGAAGTTTTGAAGGAGACTACATTTGGAAATTTTATGCACAGAGCACTGAGCAAACAGTTTTTTCACTCTTTCAAGATGAAATAAATTTGTACAATGGAAATACCAAAATTAGTTACAATTATTTGTTAGAATCTAATTCTAGTCTAAAAAATGTAATTAATTCTTCACTAATATTTGATTTAGTTTTTGACACATGCCGTATTATGGTCATTCATTGGCATTACACAGATATAGATCCTCCATTAATAGGGGGAAACACAACAGAACCATTTGTTGTTTACAGACTCCTTCAAAACTCAAGCTGGAATGATCAATGGAACAGCTATTCATTAAATTTTTCAGACTTATTTGAACCTGATGACCCATATATTCCCAAAAAATTAAAATCTATAGGGTTTTTTGTCGTTTCACCTGAATATTCAGAGTGCTCTATGTTATTAGATAATTTTGAAATAAAAACAAGCTTAACACCAACTGATATAGATCTGAAGATAAACGATGAACCAGTGAGAACAATAGGAGAAGCACAAAGTGATTTCACATTGCAGCTACAAATCAGTGATAGTGAAATTGGACAAGAATATTGTTTGAATTGGTATTCAAACTCAAGTTTTGAATTAAACGGTCATTTTCAAGTAAATGTAAGTGGTACTGTTGTTATTCCATATACAACAAGCATAGAATTTAATGGCGATATAATAAACTACACAATTTTCTTTAACAACCTTAGTTCGAGCATAAACCCGATTAATATTTCATACCCAAACGTGTGGGACATATCAAATTTAAGCGAGTATTGTGACAATGTTTCTTCTGAAGAATATGATACTCAAAGAATTGTTACTCTAACAAGGTTGCAGCTAGATCAGAACTTTTACTGTAGTTTTAGTATTGAAAATCTTATTGCAGGTACAATCTATGAACCATCTTTAACAGTATTTGAAACTATAAACATGTCATTTAATTTTGTGTATCCACCAGAAATCAATATTGTTTATGTTTTTTGGTCAAATGTTGAAAGTGGTAGTATATCTACAAGCCTTATCAACAATAAAATTAGTTTTACTTACCCATCAGATGTTCCTTGTGGCTTTACCAATACAAGAATTATAATCATAGAAGAAAAGACCATTGGATTTGTGGAAACGTTTGTTAATCTAACAAGAATACCAGCAAAGCTGATAGTTATGGAAGATATCGATATTCCGCAGTATGGTCTAAAAATGGTAGAAGTCTCATATGAAAGTTTAGTTGAAAATATTGAAATTGATAGTTTCAATCTATTTGCATTGTTAGAAGATGAAGAAATTTTCCCAATTTTAGATGACGATAATTGCCAAATACCGGTTTCAACCTACCTTTTGGGGAGAGGGGCATATAATCTCACTATTTATGCAAGCTCAACCACGCACGCGTCTTTAGAATGTATTATTAAAATTAATGTTTATGAAAATGAGATTAAAGTAGGCTTCAATTATGATCAACTAGACGTCTTATCTAAATACCAGCTTGTTTTCAATGCAACAATCGATGGCTTTCCAATCAGTTTTGCACCATTAAGAATTAACATTGATGGTTATCAAACACTCACAGGAGTAACCGACATAGAAGGAAAACATTATTGTCATGTGACTTTGCATCTAGATATAGCAAGAATAAATGTTTCCATATCTTTGACAAAACTAAATAGTGAAATTTACACTGAACGGTACATAATTGAATTTGAGGCTCTAGAAGCAAAATTGCAAATAAATGAAAATGAGATTTTCATATCCGACAACATAACATTGAATTTTCAAATTCAATATCCAGTAGAACACGACAGATGGTTTCTAACTTTGTTGGATGAAATGATACCCATCATAGAAGCTTATATCGAAACAGAAACCTACAGAATACCAGTTTTTCATGAAGAAAATACTGTCTTATGGCAAACTTTTGCTAATGAAAATACTAACAACCATAAACTAGTAATTATAACATCAGGGCC
>BPTO01000190.1 GCA_023705985.1 Candidatus Heimdallarchaeota archaeon
TTCGTTCTTTTGATGAATGCGAAGTTACTAGACTATAGAGAGGTATTTGATAGATTGGATAAAGTGGTACACTATATAGAATTATTCCTAGTGTTGAATTTAAAGGGAAAATACGCAAAAATAGGTAAACAAATACTTGGATTCCCATAAAGATTGTTACGATTAACGCGTTTGACTTTTTGTTTCTAACCCTACTAAAAAGAAAGGATAGAACCATACCTATCGTTGTAGTGATTATGAGAAATGTAGAATAGTGTTGAGATGTTATTTTCAGTGTATCAATGAAATAAACAGAGTTATAGGACCAAAACCCTGAGGAGCATGCTTGGAATGCTAAAGTTAGAACCATTAAAAGAGCGAAAATTAGAGGAAATTCAGTTATTCGTGTTTTCTTAGCTATACCAGCTTTTTTAGTAACAATAGATATTTCTGGTTTCTTACTCTGTATAAATATTGCAATGCAAAAAGCTACTATAATGACTACAACGGCAATTAAAAGCTGAAATAGCATATCTGGATTGTTCGCAACTTCAGGTGATACAAATTTTGAAAACAAATCAATTATTCCTTTTACAAAAACATTTTCTGTGTCGTTAATATTATCACGAATATGACCAGCAATTGGACTTACAATCAGCCAACTTAGACTCATTACTATAGACATCTTTCCTAGAACTACTTCTTTCCTTTTATTTATTGATAATGTAGCCATCGAATAGATATTAAAGAGATGTGCTGACACTAGAGAATTGCCCAAGAGGATGATTATCAAAAACTGAATTGGGGTATTAGCGAATAATAGAAGACAAGAATACATCATTATAGCAGAACCTATTCCTAATAAGACAAAAATTTTAGTTCCAAATTTATCTGCCAGTCTACCCCAAAAAACGGAGGTTAAAGCTATAACTGTATTGGGTAAAACTGTTACTAAACCTATCACTAAAAAACTGTCCACTTCGAAAATTTGAGCTAACCAAACAGGGGCATATGGCATATAAACCGCTGTTGAGATTGAATAGAAAAAAACTACTAATAGTATTAGAATCTCATTTTTATCGAAATGTAACCAATCAGATCTTTTAGAACTCAAATGAATATCTAAAATAGGTTCATTTCTCACCATTTCTAGCCCCTAAAAGAGAAAGAAGAATATAGTTCTTAATCTTTTCTTCTATTTTAATAGCGAAAACTTGATATTTACGATTGAAATAAGAAGATATTAGAAGAGAGTTATATCAATGAGTAGCGAAAATAGAGCAACGAGTGTTAAAGAAATTCTCATAGAGATGAAAACTCTTTCTGAAATATGTGTAGATTTAGCTTTTGCATCACTTATGTATTTTGATAAATTACTTGCTGAACAAGTAATGGTAATAGAGAAAAAAATTGATAATTTGCATTCCAGTCTCTTGGACCATCTTTCTCTCTCCATTAAGAGCAAGAGTCAAGCAGAACAGCTAAGAATTTATTTTAAAATAGGAGAAGCAACAAATTTAATCTCTGATTCTGCAGCTGATATTGCTTCTTTAGTATTGCTTGATTATGAAGTACAAGATGAGATCAGACATGTTCAAAGGTTTATGGAACAAGTTGTAGACTTAGTTCAGCTAAACGAAACTTCTCCTTTATGCGGTGAAACTGAATTATCTTGCGATACTCATGACATGCTTGGAATTGATATAATTGGAATTTTCAAGCCAGGAGAGATATTTTCAACTGAACATGATGAGATAATGGAATCTGGTGACATGCTTGTGTTCCGAGGTCCACTAGTGAATATTAACGAATTTATAAGCTTAGCAAAAGGAGATATTTCTTCTATCGAGGAAGCAAGATACAAGATTATAGAAGAAGGTGATTTTGAACCTGAGGAAACTCTTCACTATCATCAGGATTTGCTTGTTACTATGAAAGAATCAGCCGAACTACTTGTAGATTTAGCTTACCTTTATGCCTTAGAAGGACCTTCTGGAGTTAAAAAGTTAATTTGGACAACAGAAGATAAGGTTGACAAATTACAAAATGAACTTACTGAAGAGGTTTTAAGGCTCTTTAAAACAGATTTGATGGATTTGAAAACCTTGATGGCATATTTACGGATGGCTGATTCGTTTGAAGAAATAGCTGACGCAGCAATAAAAATTGCCTTTGGGGTTACTGCTCAGCATAAGCCATATACGCTACTAGAGGAAGTAGTTGATGATTCATCTGAAGTAGTAGATTATATAATCGTATCCAAAGATTCATCCTATATTGGTAAAACAATCAAAGAAGTTGAATTGACGGATGATTTCTTCCAGATTCTAGCAATTAAAAAGAAAGGAAGATTTTTCTTCCTTCCTGATGATAAAAAACTTATTCGAGCAGGTGATGGTCTAGTAATCAAAACCTATTCCAGTCCAGATGAAGAATAATCTATTTATTATTTTACTCTTTCTTCCAACCAATTGAGTAAATCAGTTAGTGCAACTTCTCTAATCTCTGGAACTTCATTGTAGACTTCATGTTTGCTCTCTTTGTAAACTTTGACTGTTTTGTCTTTAGTTCTTACGTCATCCACAAGTTCTGAAAAACCTACAACGCCAACATCTTTGCCACCTTTCTGTAATAGGATTGGAAGGGTTAGTTTACGAATTTCATCCTTTATCTTTTTGTAAAACGTAAAATGAAGTTTACCTATTCGAGCGCTCCCTTTAGAATTATCTATAAGAGGATCTTCAAGGTACTTTTTAACTACCTCAGGATCGTTAGAAAGAATATTAGCGTCATGTCCAGAAGGTAACATCATTTTAGGAAGTATTTTAGATAGAATTTTCGCGATAAATAGTGTAATTGGATTTACACCTGCTCCAGTTGTTCCTGAGCCTGTAAGTATGATCCCGTTTATTTCTTTCTGATGATTTATTGCGTAAATCTGTCCAAGAAAGCTCCCCATACTTAAACCTAGGAAGAATATGGGTAAATTAGGTTGTTTTTTCTTTATTATTTTTGTAAAATCATAACAATCATCTACAAAATCATCAAACGAGTCAATATGTGTTCGTTTTCCTTCACTTTTTCCATGTCCTTGGTGATCATTAATATAAATTGAATAATTGTGAGGAACTAGTTTATCAACTACATTCTTGAAACGTCCAGAGTGCTCCCATATTCCGTGAGCGATCTGAACAATTGCTTTAGGTTCATTTGGAACCCAAGATTGATAATATATCTTCAATCCAAATTTGTTTGTGAAAGAGTCTTCAGAGTGTTCCATAATTATAAAAAAATAGAGTAATAAAAAAATCTTCTGGAATAAATGATTTCATTTGGTTCAATTTATTCCAATTTTGTTTAGTATGACCTCTGATATTTTTACAAGTTCATTTTTCAAATTATTAACCGATTCGTCGCTTGTATGATATTCAGAAAGAGATAATTTCTCTATCATCGCTTTCGTAAATGCACGATTATAAGGGATTTTTGCAATGACTGGAGCTTTATCCTTACATAGTTCTTCTATCTCTTTAGAAATGTCTTCGTTGATATCGCTCTTATTTACTACTACTAATCCTTTAATTCTAAATTGGTCTAAAAGCTCCAACAATCTTTCCAAATCGTGTTTCCCAGAGCTTGTTGGTTCTGTTATAATGAGTGCCAAATCTGTTCCTGTTAACGAGCTTATTACCGGACATCCTAATCCTGGCGAACCATCTATCAGAATAAGTTTTTTCCTTTCTTCTTTAGCAACTTCAAGAGCAGCTTTACGAACTTCAGCCACTAGCAATCCTGAATTTTCTTCCCCTGGAGTTAAATTAGCATGAACTAGTTTACCTATTCTTGTTTTTGAAACATAGTATTTTCCAGAAAGGTTATCTTTCATTGTAATTGCTTTCTCAGGGCAGATATGATAGCACAATCCACACCCTTCACATTGAAGGTCATCGACAATTAAATCGTCATCAATTGCAGAAAATCTGCAAGAATCTCTACATAAGTTGCATCTTGAACACTTTTCTTGGTTAATTACAGCTTTTTTCAAACCATAAAAGTCTGTACTTTTGGATTCTTGAGGTTCAAAAATCAGATAAAGATCAGCAGCATCAACATCCGCGTCTGCTAATACTGTAAAATCTTTGAACAAATAAGCTAAAGCTGCAATTACAGATGTTTTTCCTGTACCTCCTTTTCCAGAGACGACAGTCATCTGGTATATTCTTTCATCATTCATGCTCAATCATCTCTCCTATTTTTTGAATAACGTCCCTAAACTGCTTTTTCCATTTTGGAAAGGATATGACTAAGGTTTCCCCTTCAGAATAACGTTTAGCTATCTCAAAATCGAAGGGAATTTTCATTAGAATTGGGATTTTTTCATTTTTGCAATATTGTTCTAGATCATCGTTCCCTATCCCATCCTTATTAATTATCACACCGAATTTTTTCTCCAATATCCTCAGAGTTTTGACTACAGTTTTCATATCCGACAAACCAAAAGGTGTAGGTTCACTTACTATAATGACATAGTCTGAACCTGCTACTGTCTCTACCATTGGACATGACGAACCAGGGGGAGCATCGATAATAATAGTAGAATAATTTTTATCAGCATAATCCTTCAGTGTGCTGATTACCATAGTTGTAAGTTCCTCACCTACTATTAATTCGCCATAATGAAAAAGAAGACTTTCTTTATTACCTGAATAGATATATCCTATCTCTCTCTCTTTCTCCGTTATCGCTCCTTCAGGGCATATTTCCATGCATAATCCACACCCATGACACATCTTTTCATACACAAGAATAGTATCTGGCATTTTACCCAAAGCATGAAAAGCACAGTTTTCACTACATTTTCCACACATTGTGCATTTATCTGCATCGATGACAGGAATAGGAACGGTTGATTTTCCAACTTTTTTATTTTCAAGATCAAAAAACAAGAAGCAATTTGGTTCATCAACATCTGCATCTAAGATCTGTACATTTTCTAATGAAAGTGCTATACTTGTAGCGACTGTGGTTTTTCCTGTCCCACCTTTACCAGAAGTAATAGTAATCTGCGTTTACAGTCCCCCTAGAATTAGTGCCCACACCCATCTCCAAGATTTGCTTCTTTAATCAATCCTTTTTTGTAATTTTCTATAGTTTCTTTAACTGTTCCTTCAGCTCCAGTAAAGACTTTATATTTTAGCTGAGCACACAAGCTAATAGCGCGTGAACCTATTCCTCCGCATATTACACCATCTGAGTGCTTCGCAAGAAATTCTGCTGGCATCCCTGTTCCACCGAAATGATTGCTCTTATTATCAATAATTTCAATTGTATCACTTTCTTCATCCCAAATCACATAAAATGGAGCTCTTCCAAAATGAGGACAGATTACAGCATCTAATCCTTCTTTCGTTTCCGTTGGTATTGCTAATTTCATACTTTATCATCTCTAAAGTTCATTTAAACTACCACTTTTCCACATTTCAACCAATTTTTTTATTGGTTCTTTTGTTCCTTGAAAAATAGTTATCCCGGATGCTTTAAGAGCTCGGTCAGCATTTGGCCCCAATTGAGGAACTATAACAGCTTTTGCACCATTGTTAATTATAAATTCAACAGCTTGTACTCCTGCTCCACCTCTTGCTTGAGAAGCGGGATTTTGAAGAAATTCAAATGAATCTTTATCAGAATCATATATTGCATAGTACAAACTTCTACCGAATCTGTTATCCATGGAAGTATTTTCATCATTATTTTCTACTGGAATGGCTATTTTCATTTATTTCACACTTAATCCTTTATTTCTGATGGTCCCATCTCGAATTGTATTGCTTTATTGCAACGAAATGCTTCAGCTATTTTCTTATGAGCGGAAGCAAGTTCTCTGCTGAAAGAGGATTGAGAAATACCCATTTTTTCTGCTGCTTCTAGTTGTTTTAATTGTTGATAATCTGCGTAAAATAGAGCAGTCAATTCCTCTTTAGAAATATAAATGATTTCTAAGTCATGCATAGGTATGGAGATTGGCTTGAAAAGATGTGAGGGAAATTCCTCACACTTCCTCTTTATTTTCCGTTTTTGAACCATCAAATAACCAGCTGTGTTTACTTAATTAAGTCTATAGGTATGAATAATTATTCACATCTGTATTTCTTCAATTTAGATTTTGACATAAAAAGTTTGTAAAAAGAAACAGAAATAAAGGCAACACTGTTCAACAGGTATAGACGCCTAAAGTGATGATATGTCTCTCAAAGGTTACATAACACGTAGAGTTCTGTACATAATCCCTCTAATGGTCGGTATTACTCTTATGAATTTCACCTTGATCAATGTTTCACCTGGTGATCCTATTCTTATTCGAATTGGTTTACTCAAATGTGAGAACGCAGATTGCTACAACAGTGCTTACAATAGAGCTGCCACTGAGATGGGTCTCTTAGATAACGATGATTATACAATTCCTTGGTTTACTCGTTACGTTGATTTTTTGTATAAATTAACACACTTAGATTTTGGTAAAAGCTGGTATTATACAGTTGCAGGAGAAGGGATACCTATATTGAAGATAATAAAAGATCATGCACCTTATACAGTTATCTTGAATATTCTCTCTTTTATTCTTTCATTATTGCTTTCGGTTGCTATAGGAGTGATTTCAGCAACTAGGGCAAGAAGTTTCTGGGACACTTCTCTTACTGTAGCGATGCTTCTTGGGTACTCCATGCCTCTTTTCTGGCTTGCAAAACTTCTGATGTTTTCCTCATTC
>BPTO01000191.1 GCA_023705985.1 Candidatus Heimdallarchaeota archaeon
GATAAGGCCACGTGACTGGAGTTCAGACGTGTGCTCTTCCGATCTAAGGAAAAATGATAAGAATCTGTGATTTTTATCCTCTTTGACCATCTTTAAGTCTCCATACAATCGATGAATATCTCAATATTTAAAACACTTGTATTTTACTCATATTTTCTCCTTTTTCCTTTCACAGATTCTTATCATTTTTCCTTTTTTAATAACCCTTACAATAGTTTCAAGGTATAGTGGTAAAATTTGTTACTTTTATATCTTTTAAAGAGATTCATCTCATTTGGAAATTTGTGCTTCGATAGAAATGTATTTAATAAATAAAAAGTTCTAATATGATTTCACATTTTTCCTAAAGGAATGAATGTTTAAGCTAGTTTAAGAAGGATTGATTTAAATGAAAGAACAGAAGAAAAAAATTATAAAACATTTAGGTATTAGGGAAATACTCGACTACTGTACAACGAAATAATTACCTTTTTAGATTATATGAGCATAGTTATATTGTGAACCATACAAATTATATTTTTAAAATCACGTTAATTGGCGATGGGGCTGTCGGAAAAACGAGTATAAGGAATAGTTTTATGGGGTATGGTTTTCAACAAAGTCACTTAATGACGCTAGGTGCAGATTTCTCGGTTATTGATAAACAAATTCTTCCTAATGAAATATGGAAATTCCAAATCTGGGATCTAGGAGGTCAACAAATTTTTCAACAGGTTCGAGCAAGATTCTATAATGGTAGTATGGGTGCTCTTCTTGTTTTTGATATTACTCGAAAAGAAACTTTTTTGAATTGTTCAAAGTGGCTTGACGAACTCTATAGATTTAATGGTAGAGGTGTTGTTCCCGTCATTGTACTAGCCAATAAAGCAGATCTCAGAACTAGAAAAAGCACTCGTATTAAAGATGTTGAAAAATATTTACAACAGTTAAACAAGAAAACAAGTCAATCTAATGTAAAAAACTATCTTCTAGAAACTAGTGCAAAAACTGGTTTGAATATCGATTTAGCTTTTGAATATTTGGGAAAAGCAATAAGAAAGAGGAATAAATAAATTATGAGTATGTTATGACTTAGCGAAAAATATGTTTTACATTTTTCAATAGGAGAAAAGAATAGAGAATGGTGTAAAAAAGGATTTTTTGTTGATCATTAGAAAAATTACCACTTGCTTAAAAGAATTAATTTTAATGATACTGTAACTCTCTATGAATTATAGACCGATTTCTTTTAGATATATTGGATATTTTTCATCAATAAGCTTAAATTCCTTATTTGAGTAACCTTTACTATGAAATATAACCCAATTTCCATTGCTGAGATTAATCATGCTAAAGAAAGAATTTCTGATGATATAATCCGTACTCCACTAGTTCGTTTTAATATTGATGATGAAACTACCGAAATATATCTCAAACTTGAAAATTTACAGCCTCAAAGAGCTTTTAAAATTAGAGCTGCAAGTAATGCAGTAAGAAAATATAACAAGAAACAATTAGGCAAAGGAATATGGACAATTAGTTCTGGAAATTGGGCTCAATCTCTTGCATGGATGGCGGGAAAAATAGGAACGAAATGTACTATAATTGTTCCTGAAGATATACCTGCGAAAAAAGAAGAAGCAATAAAACAACTAAGAGGAGAAATTATCAAAGTACCTTTAGAAATAGGTCTACCAATTCTAGCAACTAGAGAATTTGAAGGAATGGATGGAGTTTTTATTCATCCATTTAGTGATTTAGATGTTATGGCTGGTAATGCAACAATTGCATTAGAAATACTTGATGATCTTCCAGATTTTGATACTCTGCTAATCCCATGGGGTGGTGGTGGTTTAGCTTGTGGTATAGCTTCTGCTATTCGAGCTTTAAGACCAGATGTTAAAATATATGCTACAGAAATTGAAACATGCACTCCATTAGCTACTGCTTTTAAACAAAGAGGGGTACCTGATAATATACCTTACAGCCAAAGTTTTGTTGATGCTATCGGTTATCCCTTTTTGCTTACAGAAATGTATGAACTGGCTAAAGAGTTACTCGATGGTTCTATTGTTGTTGGATTAGAAGAGACAGCTGATGCAATACGGTTACTCTCACAAAGAAACTGTGTTGTTGCAGAAGGGGGAGGAGCATTATCTGTGGCTGCAGCCCTTTCAGGAAAAGCTGGAAAAGGAAAAATAGTCTGTATTATATCAGGAGGAAATATTGACTCAGGGAAATTAATAAAAATATTAAAAAATGAGAAACTCTGAACATCTATACAAATATTACCTTAAGGAACAATTCTTATTAATTCAGTTAATTACTGGTATATCATTTTTCAAATTGTTCAAAGTAGCTTGATGAACTCTATAGATTTAATGGGAGAGGTGTTGTTCCAGTCATTATATTAGCCTATAAAGTAGATCTCAGAACTAGAAAAAGCACTCGCATGAAAGATGTAATAGATAAATTATAAGTATGCGATGACTTAGAGAAAAATTGAGTATTTTACATTTGTTTAATTAATTCTTCGGCTATTATATCACAACTTAGCGAAGCTGATATATATGTTAGAAACATCTTGTTAAGCTCGTTTATTGTATAGTCAAGAAGCTCATTTGCTTTATAACAATCACTTAAAGGTAATGGTATAATTATGTTTTCTAACATATTTGTTAGTGTGGTTCTTTCATCTGTCTCTGTTTTTGTTGTTAATACTATTGCTTTATTTGTAAGTGAAATATATAGAACTCTGTATTCACCATAAATCATTTCCTCAACTAAGGTTACAGGAAATTTTTTTGATTGAACCCATTTCTTTTTGTATTTCTCAATTATCTCACTAATTTGATTTCTTTTGTCAGAATTATCATGATAATGGGCATAAAAGTCTTCTCCTTCAATAAACATATCAAAAGAGACAATCTCTGAGAATAATTGTTTCGTCTCCACAAATTGCTTTAAGATTAACCAATTCATTGCATCATCTATATATGCACCTGTTTTTACAGAGACAAAGAAGAAACGAAAAGAATGGGAAGAATCTGAAGAGCCAAGTTCATTTAGACGGAAACTAGAAACAACTTTTTCCATTATTGATTCTCTATCTTGCACCAAATCCCGCTTATTTGCTAAAAACAAAATAGGAATATCTTTCTTTTTAGTCCATGAGAGAACTTTCCAGAACCATTCAACACCTTCTTCTAGATGAGATAAATTTGAAGCATCAAAAACATAAATAATCGCTGAAGATTGCCTAACATAATTTTCCCAAATATGCTTTCTAAAAGCTATCTGCCCTCCCATATCCCAAACTTGAAGAGGATAATCTTTATACTTAGCAAACTCTACATCAACCCCTAGAGTAGGTAGGGATGAAATATATGAACCAGTTAAGAGTCTCTGCGTGAAACTTGTTTTTCCAGCATTAGGAAGACCAGTTACTGCTATTGTTATTCTCTTCATCTTAAAACCACTAGTATTTTGATTCTGGTTAACCTATATTAATTTCTTCATCTTAACAGAAGTAGTTTTTGGTTACAATATTATTATTAAAGTATAAAAAGTGTTTTCTAGTATCAACTGATTATAAAAGTTCTCTTTTTGAAAATCCTTCGTTCCCTGCTTTAGAATATCAAATCCGGAACTTTTCTTTTTTTCATGAAATATTACTTGGTAATTAGTCTAACAATAGTACCAATATTTATAATATTGACACACTTTTCTTTTAGGACTCTACAAATCTATTTAAATACAAATATACTCTTTACATTTAGGAGATAAAGATGGTTACTAAAAGAAAAATCCATCCAGTGATTGTAATAGCAGGTTTAGGGAATGCTGGAAAAACTACTCTAATTCATAGACTGAAAACAGGTGAATTTAAAGACATATTTTCCCCAACAATCGGATTTCAAGTTGACATAATTCGGAAAGACGGTAATCGTTTTGACATAGTTGATTTAGGTGGTCAAATTGCATTCAGGAACGCTTTTTGGGAAAATTTTGTTACTTCATGCCATGGTTGTATTTTTATCTTTGATAGAACTGATAAAGAAAGATTGTCAATAGCAAAAGAATGGTTGTGGAAAGTAAATGAGTGGTTGCCAAAAGGAGCTAATTTTGCTTTCTTTGCAAATAAGTCTGATCTTGAGAGTTCAATGCCTTTAGAAGAAGTAGTACAAGGATTAGAGTTATCAAAATTCAGTGAATCACCTTCAAAAAGTTTTAGGATTTTTGAAACATCTAATGTTACTGGTCAAAACATAAATGAATGTTGGGATTGGATAACCAATGCAATTAGAAAAAGGATGGGATCTAAAACCTCTTTGGACATATATGCTTTCGAACTATTAGATGAACGCTTAGAACCAATCATAAGTGAAATATTAATTGAAAATGAAAAGAAAGAATTTTTAGAAGAAACTATGGGTGCTTTCAATACTCATTCCTTAAAAATGATAGATTCCTTACCTTTCATCAACATAGGAGATTTTGTTGTTCATATAATAAGAAAAGGAGATTACTATGCTATAACTTATATTGATAAAGATGATAGCCAAAATCTAGCTAGAGAATTAAGTTTAACCTTAATGTTCGAAACATTGTATAGAATTAGAAGGGATTTAAAAGTAGATAAAGATTTTCTATTAAATTCGATTGAAACAATTGAATTCATTTAACACTTTTCTTCTAATATGATTACTTCTAGAAATCTTCTCAAATTTTGAACTTATAAGAAATCACTTTAAATATTTATTTCTCTTACCGTTCTTAACTCTTTTTCGGGTATTTCTAAGGTTTTTACAATGAAATCAATAAGTCCTTCTTTTGAACGTGTTTTCTTCGTTTCTAGATGTTCAAATATTAATTCTATGAATCTTTGAGCTTCTATTTGAGAATCGTTCTGTTCTATTATAATTGAGATTATAATTTCGTTTCTTTCTTGAAATACAATTTTTGCATAGTTAGAAAGAATACTTGCAACTTTTTCATTTTGGATTGTTTTTCGTTTAGTACTAGCTACAAGGAGCATTTCGATAATCGTATCAACATTCTCGGTAACATCTGTAAAATCTAAAAACAGTTTAGTGTTCCCAAGACTTGAAGAAATTAGTATCCCTTTTGGGGTGATTAACTGTGCTTTGCTCAATTCCTTTATTTTTTTAGAAAACCACTCAAATGCACTATTGATGTTTTGTGCAGTTTTTACACTTATTTTAAAGATTTGAAAACTTATCTTTGGATATTTACTTATTTTTTGAAGATCCAGTTCTTTAATGATTTCATCTAGTTCCATACCTTCTAGATCAGATTTATTTGCTAGAAAAGCTATCACAATTCTGCTTTCAATTTCAAGATTTTCGATGAGTTGCCAGAAAACTTCTTTCCCTTCTTCTATTCTTTTTCTATCCGAAGAGTCAAAGACATATAGTATACCGTAACTGAAAGAAGCAAAATTTAGCCAAAATTGACGACGGAAGGCTTTATGACCTCCAACATCAAATATTTTGAATTGAGTATCCCCTATTCTATACATTTCAAAGTTTACACCAATAGTAGGTGATGTTTCTTCTACCCACATTCCTTTTCTCAATCTAAGTGCTAAACTTGTCTTTCCTGCGTTATCTAGTCCTATAAGAGTAACAGGCACACCTTTTTTATCTAAATGTAATGATGACATATTCTCAAATAACATAGTCCAAATAGAATATAACTTTTTTTATGGTTACTTGGGAATAAATTCAAAGCTTATATTTATGAATTCTATATTGATTATATTGTAGAAATTGTAATTTAAACCAATAAAAATGATTTAAAGATTCATTCAACAAAACTAATTTCTCTGAAAAACGTTAAATCCTCTTTTTTCATCCTATTTGGATAGTCAAAATTTTTTATATATTTCATGAATTTTTGTTCGATTTTCTTATTTGATATAAGGAATTCTATCTTATTTTCTGGAAAAATCACTGAAATCATGTAATACTGTATACCCTTCATCCTATGATCCAAAGGAATATCATCTTTTCCAGAGAATGTAAAAAGTAACACTCTGTAATTTTCAAGCATTGGAGCTGGAATAGGTCCAAAAACACCAATTTCTCGCTTGTGTCCTTGACCAATACTTGAGTAGCACAATGTAGAAAAAACTCCAGGATCAATATTAACGCTCCTTAAATCTTCTACAATCAATTCTCCTCCTGCTACTGCAAATCTGAAAATAGCTACTCCGATATTATCCTCATTTGCTAGTAACATTCTGAGATTTTCAATTTCTTCTTTCATCTTTAAGTTATAACTAATATCAGTTAAGTTAAGTATTAATGTGGTTTCTTCGTTTTCTTTAACTTGCGTGATAGATACCTTACAAGGTAGTTCAATTCCATCTTTTCTTCTTATGATATATATTTCTTCCTCATTTAAATGTCCTTCAAGAATTAAGAATTGAAATTCTGGAAAAATCTGATAAATTAATATTGAAGAACCACTCAACTCTCTTAATGAATATCCAGTCATCTTCTCAAACATATTGTTTATAAAAACAATTGAACCTTTTGAATCAATTGAAGCAATAGCTACAAAGCTACTATTCAAGATCTTCAGAGTTTCCTTTTCTTGAGAATTTATTATTTTTCGGAGCATTATGTTTCCAAGGGTTAATTTAATTAAAGGAAGAACATGTATCATTAGATCGGAAGAGCGTCGTGTAGGGAAAGAGTGTAGATCTCGGTGGTC
>BPTO01000192.1 GCA_023705985.1 Candidatus Heimdallarchaeota archaeon
CAACACAAGAAATAATAGATTTTTATAATCAAACAGAGGACAGGGACTTTCTTAAAGGGCAAATTATGCTAGGCAATGGAATATTTATTCTATATAAGAACGATTTAGATATTAAGTACTTTAAGAATCTAAAAAAAGAAAAAATATGTAAAAAAACAGTAGTGAAAAAATGTATTAAAAGAACCTAGTTTCTTGATTATTAAAAATAATTCCAATTTATTATCATGTAATGCAGTTGAGTTTTTGATTTAATTTCTCACTAAACTTGAATAAATTTATGAAAGTTTTTCTTATGAAACTAGCTCAAGTCCGAATTCTACCAAATTCTTCATATCTTCATCAGAACTAAAAAGGTTTGAATTATATACTATTGCAGTTGTTCCTATTAACAAATCAATAAAAGGAAGTCTCTTTCCCTTTTGTATTCTCTTTGCTTGAATCTTACTTGCTTTCATAACAATTTCTGATGTGACTGGTAATATAATTACTGAATCTAAGAATTCTTCTAGAATTCGTTTATTATTTCTATTTGAGGACAAATTTTGACCCAATCTTAACTCGTATTCAACGAGAGAGCTTATCATTATTATATTTTTTTCAAATCTTTGTTTAATGGTGCTTTCTTCTAGTTCTCCCTTTAAGAATTTAATTACAATATTTGTATCAAGATGTAAAGAATGAATCAATATCACACCCTTTCTTCTTCCATAGATCTAGTTTCATCTATTTTGCGCATGATTTTATCAAGTTCTGTAGTGTCTTCAGTTATTTTACCATAAAACTTCATAATACAAGAACCATTACCTTTAATGAGCTTCTTGAATAAATCATTAAATGATTCATTTTCATTCTTTATAGAGCAAAGAAGATCGTAAATCTCATCACTTACACTTAACGTTTTGTAACCCATATATACCAGCTATATATTATGTATACATAGATTTAACTTTTTCTATTAATATCCTTCTTTAATCTATTGAATTTTCAGTGAAGAGTAAACTTGCATCAAAAGCTATAATTGATTTTTATGATCAAACGGAGGACAGAGTCTTTCTTAAAGGGCAGATAATGTTAGGTAATGGCGTTTTCATTCTTTACAAAAACGATTCAGATATCAAGAATATAGAGGGTTTGAAGAAAGAGAAGATATGTGAAAAAACAATAATCAAAGCAAATTAATCATATCTAAACTCTTCTGAAGGAAATTTACCTGATTTTACTTCATCTGAATATTCTGTTACTGCTTTTTTCACGGATTCACGCAAATTTGTGTATTGTTTCACGAACTTTGGTTTAAACTGTACGTTCAATCCCAAGATGTCATCAATTACTAAAACTTGTCCATCACAGAATTCTCCTGCTCCTATACCAATAGTTGGAATTGACAGTTCCTCTGTTATTTGTTGAGCTAGCTTCCAAGGAATAGACTCAAGAACAATTGCAAAAACTCCCGCTTCTTCTAACAGTTTCGCATCTTTTAATATTATTTCAGCGTCATCATGCTTTTTCCCTTGTACTTTAAATCCCCCAAAGATGTTTAGATATGTCGGTGTTAATCCTAAATGCCCTAGAACTGGGACACCAATTGATTTGATAGCTTCAACTTCTTCTAGACGCTCTTTTCCCCCTTCAAGTTTTACTGCTTCACAATCTCCTTTCTTTACCAGTAATCCAGCGTTCCTTTTTGTCTCTTCTACGTTTATACCATATGTTAGAAAAGGTAAGTCTCCAATCAGAAAAGCTCGTTTAACCCCTCTAGATACAGCTTTAGTGATTCTTATACTATCTTCTAAGACGACATTTAATGTGTTTTTATGTCCTAAAACCGTCATTCCTAATGAATCACCAACAAGAATTGAGTCAATTCCTACTTCATCAATTATGCAAGCCAAAGGATAGGAATATGCTGTTGTCATAGTTATTTTTTCTTTCTCATCCTTCATTTGTTGGAAAGTTTTAACCGTTACTTTTTCGTTTATCATTTTAATAACCTTCACTCCTTTGTTGGATCAATTAAATCACCTTCAGCTAATAAGCTCAGCCGCTCATTAAAGAAGCTTAACATCTTACCTATTGCTTGAAAATTATCAAAATTAGTAACTATTACTTCCAACTCTTGTTTTCCCATAGTTTTCATACTTCTTGCTATATCCATCATTTCTGGTATAGCTCTAATTAAGTTGTTTACAATAGTTACATTTGACCAAAGTGACGTTCTAGAAAGAGGGTTCAAATCGATAGTAATCACTTTTTTACCCAGTTTGCGTAAAGCCATTGTTCGATCTCCATCCTCTAAGGGGACTAGAACTACATCAGCTGAATAGATTCCTCTTCGATCAACGATTCTTCTTAAATGAGAAATTTCTGAGATATCTGTTTGAAATTCTTTTTCTAGTCCAAGTATAGTTTTGGCACCATTATCTACTAAAATCTTTTTTATTGCTATTTCTCTCTCAGGTCTTCTATAAAAGAGATTTACTTCTAAAGGAGCATCTAGAATTTCAGATAGTTTAACAATATCATGGGGGCACAACGCAGCAACATTCCCATTAACACTTATTACTGGATGTTTTGCTGATAATAACATGGCTACAGCTACTTGTTCTTGAGTAAATGCTAACTCTGGAGTTTTTTCTCCTAGCAAATAGTCAAAAGCTTCTCCTCTTCCATGTGCAATTAATCCTGCTTCTGCTACAATATTTTTGTGCATGCCTTCTATTAATCGTTCACGCATTCTAAGAGATTCAGCTCTTGGATGATCATCCGGAATGGTCATTAATATCACGCTAGTTTCTAGTACCTAGTTTAATAATTTTATCCGTTTATTGACAAAACTTTAATTCTAGATAATTAAACAATAGTTATGCAAGAGCTGAAAAGTAAAGCCAAAGAATGGATTGAAAAATTAAGAAAAACAACTCAGATGTTTTTAGATCTTCCCCATGACATAAAATTACCTAATTCTTGGGGTAAAAGAGAGCTAGCTATCCATTTTCTAGGTTGGGATGAAGTGATGATAGGATATGCTAAAGATATAAAAGCAGGAAAGCCTTTCATATGGGATGAGTTTTTTCAAGGAGATATTGATGAAACCAATAAGCGATTTTTAGATGAACATAAAAATCTGACACAGGAAGAAACCGTTGATAAATTTAAAAAAGTAAGAAGCAAAATACTGGATATTTACAAAGAAATACTAGATAATTACTTCCAAGATGATAAAAGACTATTAGATTACTATGCTATGTGGGGTCATGATGTTCATCATTTGAAACAAGCAGGAATTAATACTCAAGAAATAGAGAACTAATACCATGTTTTCTTTACACCAAGTTTGTAGGCTATAGTGCTTACAAAAAAGTGCATGAAGATATTAAAGATTGATAGGAATCCAAAATAAAACCAGAAAACTGTTTCTATGGGAAATAGAAATGGTAAAGCAAGAAGAATTCCAATAATAATATATCCCATTTGATCCCATGGTATGAAAGCTCCACCTGATCCAATATTCAATTGTCTTTTTACAAATGATCCAAGTAAATCAGCAATGTTTGTGCCTACTGAAAGCACGAATCCAATGTAAAGGGGATACTCAAAGGGGAAAAAATCATAGAAAAACCACCCATCAAAAACGAGTCCTATTGCTATTCCCGTTATAGTTCCTCCTAATGTTCCAACAATTAATCCTTTCCAAGTCTTATTATCTCCAAAAATCCGTTTCCCTTTCCACATTTTTCCTCCATCAATCGGTTTACCTCCTCCCCAGATTTGAGCAAAAGAGCATGTCTGAAACATAGGTTGTCCAAACATCATAGCCAAGAGGGCATGTGCGAGATAATAGCTGAAAGCCATAGTTTTCTTCTAATACAAGTATAATATATACTTTATGACAGAAGCTTTGTTAATTTTTTAACAGTCAATTGAGGATAAATCAAAACTTATCTTCTTCTTTTTGACATATCTAAAAAGGAAGTTTTATTTATTTGAATAAATAATCAATCCTAACTTGAGATTACATAGATATTTTGAAAAAAAGATAGTTTTATTGTTAACTATACTTTTTACAATAACATCTATAGCGTCTATCAATGCAATCCAGATAGATTTCTCAGGAGAAGTTTTTTCACTAAATTCTGATGATTTGCTTATCCGTTCTCATCTAACTGAAGTAGATATTTTTGATACTTCAGTAATTATTGTGAAAGAAACATTTGTAGTTCAAAATCTTCAGGCTATTCCAATATCATCTATCACTATTTGGGTGAATCAATCAATAGCTTCTTTGTTAGTCACTGATGCTGAAGGGAGTTTGAGTTTTGACTGGATTCCCGTGACAAACACCAGTAATAAGGTAACTGTCTATTTTCGGTTCTCCTTATTAATTGATGATTCATCTACTTTTACATTGGGATATGATTTGTTTTATGATCTAAATTTAATACCAAGTGAAGTGTCATACTACTCTTTCGAGTTCGTCTCAACAATTAGTTTTTTCGCATTGAAATACACAATGTCAGTGCAATTGCCCGCAAATAGTTTTGTTCATGAGGAAACAGAAGGCGTAATTCCTATTTACCCAAATAATGCTGATGATGAAGTGAAGCAGAATAGAATAATTTTGACTTGGGAATTAAGTAATGTAACAGAGTTAGCAAATCCCCTCTTCATAGTCAGATTTAACGAACCCTTAATCATCGAAGAACCCTCAACATTTTTTTCAAATAACTTCAACATATTTATGTTTGGAACGATTATAGGTTTCTTTCTTGGGATTAGTGGGACATTTTGGATGATAAGATATAGGGAGAAAAAAACAAAGAGTAAACTAGGTCAATCATTGTTAACAGAAAACCAGAAATTTTTGATACGACTAATATACGAGAAACAAGGGAAAATCTCACAAAAAGATCTTTGTGAAGTGACAGGTTTCTCGAAGTCAAAAATAAGCCGAAACCTCGTTCCTCTTGAAGAAAGAGGCTTAATAATACGAGAAAAATGGGGTAGGACTTATGTTGTTTACCTCACTGAAGATGGTAGTGAAGTGATACAGTGAAACGTTTCACAACGATTATGCAATGTTATGCAACGGTTGAATATAACCTTTCATAATAGAGCATCTCCTTCTTAATTATGGTGATTATTTGAAATTTAGAAGAGATTTACTAACCGCTTCAATAATTTTAGTTGTTGTATTGAGTATTGTTCCTCCGGTACAAGCTGACGTTCAAGATGCAGCTAAAATTGAACAAAGCGAAGGATCTGTTTATTTAAAAACCTCTAACTTAATTGTAAAACTTGCATCTGGAAGACCTGATATGCTCTTCTGGTTTAATAACGCAACCCGTAATAATAGGAGGATACCTGTTTTTCACGTTGGTTTCTATGCTGTTGCAGAACTTTTTGGTGATGACTTAATAGTTGATAGCAGAGATGAAATCGATGGTAAGATATACCGTCTTAATTCTGAATTAATTGATTGGACTTTAACTACAGAAAATACTACAAACGCCCTCCATGCCACAATTACCTCATCTACATTAGCAAATGGTGCTACAATATCTTTTGCTTATCATCTTTACTTGGAAGATTCTGTTGTTACAAGAGATCTAAATGGTACAACTATCTACTATTCCGAACAAGCCTTAAATGAAATAAAATTTGATATCATTGTTGATAATTGGACATTCTCTCCTGAAGCGACAGGATTGATATTTTTAGTAAAAGCTCATGAGCTAGCCTATAAACACAGGGTAAGACAAGGTAATCATGTCAACGCTCCTGAAGACGGTTATCGTGTAAACGAAACAGAAGTAGGAAGGACTAACAGAACTCATGATGTTGAAAGATATGGTATAAATTTCAGCGATGATAATAATAATATCCAAGGTTACTTCACTTGGATACCTGAAGTAGATATCTATGATGCTGAAGATAACTATTTGAAAACGGTTAATTGTACTGCAACTGTAGCAAGTTACAGTGTTGAAAAAGACATCGGAGATGGTAGAACATTTGGTGTAGAAGTTCATAATATTCTACTTGTCTATCCTAATTATGGTGATGGACTGAAAATGGTACATGACCCACTAATAGGTTTAAATCCAGCTAGTTATGCTATAAGTGCTTCTTGGTCTGCTTTGCTTGCTATTCCCGTGATTGGTTTCTTAATTTTGATATTTAGAAGGAGAAAGAATTAAGTTCTACTTTTTTTCTTTCAACAAAATCATTCCTTCCCTTTTTTCTTTTTTATTTTTCTGATTTTTTTTACATACTTTAAAAATTGAGAATATCTTTCGATGCTCTGTTGGTTGACTACTTCATCCAATTCGATTTCAGTAATTATCTCTCTTATATCTTTAACAAGCAAATTAAGTTCTTCATCAGGTAAACCATCTGCTATTTTTTTAGCTGTAGTTAAATCTGCCGTATCAACATTACGTAGGTCGTATTTTAGTGGGTCTTTCAACCATGATTCATAAGAGGGGGCTATTTCATCAGTAGATAGAAGATCAATAATTCTATTTATTTTGAAAGGTACCAATTCTCTAAATTTTGCTTTTGCTTTTGCGTATTTTTTAGCGATTTCAATATTATCTTCAATATATTCATCGGTTGGAAATAATTGATGAATACCTCTAGTGAGGAAAATACCACTTGGGAATCATGGTTGAAAGACCCACAGATCGGAAGAGCACACGTCTGAA
>BPTO01000193.1 GCA_023705985.1 Candidatus Heimdallarchaeota archaeon
TGTTAAAAGCCAGATTGGTTAAAGCACTGAGTAACAAGGAAATTCAAAGTTTAATCATGGCAATAGGTACAGGAATTGGTGATGATTTTGATCTCGAGAAATGTAGATATGGAAAAATCATCACTCTTACAGATGCTGATGTTGATGGCGCTCACATTATGACTCTGCTTTTAACGTTTTTCTATCGATATATGCGTGAACTCATTGAAGTTGGAAAAATATATGTAGCTTTACCACCTCTTTTCAGAGTTTATCTAGCAAAAGGAAAATCTGATTTTTTGGATGAAAAGACCCATGAATATGCCTTTGCTGAAGAAGAAAAAGAAGAAATATATAAAAGGTTAATTGAATCGGGCACAGATCCAGCCAACATAAAAATACAGCGCTATAAAGGATTAGGTGAAATGAATGCTGATCAGCTTGAGATAACATCAATGCGCCCTCATAGTCGACATTTAATACAACTAAAGATTGTGGACGCGGCTTCAGCAGATCAACGATTTGAACAATTAATGGGAACTGAAGTATCTTTCCGTAAAAAATTTATTTTAGAAGAGGTATTCAAGTTAGATTCCTCTGAATATGCGAAAGAATATGGGGTTGATTCGCCAATAGAAGAGAGAGAAGTGGAAGAAACAGAAAAAGAATTTATTGATATTGATATTTCTGGTGATGAGTTACCAGAAGAATTAGAATTGTAGAATAGGATTAGATTAAAATGACAAGTAATTTGGATGATGAAGTTATTCACCGTAAACCCTTAACTTCAACTCTAGAAAAAGCATATGCTGATTATGCTTATTACGTTATAAGTGAAAGAGCTATACCAGATGCAAGAGATGGATTAAAACCTGTACATCGAAGAATTCTATGGGCTATGCATCAAATGAAGCTATACTATAACACACCTCATAAGAAATGTGCAAGAATAGTTGGTGAAGTAACAGGTAAATATCATCCACATGCAGGAGGTGTATATGAGACCCTAGTACGATTAGCTCAACCATTTTCTTTACGATACCCGGTAGTAGATGGTCAAGGAAACTTTGGATCGATTGACGGTTTCCCAGCGGCCTCCATGCGATACACAGAAGCAAGACTAGCAAAAATTTCTAGTGAACTTCTAGAAAATGTTATTCCAGAAATTGTAAAATTCCAAGAAAACTTTGATGGAGAAGAAATGGAACCAACTGTTTTACCAGTAAAGTTTCCATTATTATTTGTCAATGGTACTTCAGGTATCGCTGTAGGGATTAGTTCAACTATTCCCCCACATAATCTCACGGAAATAGTGAATGCTACTATTCAATTAATCGATTACCCAGAAACTTCAATAGAGAGACTATCAGAGATTGTAAAAGGACCAGATTTCCCTACTGGAGGAATAATAGTTAATGGGAGAGAGATGTTAAACTATGCTAGAACAGGAAAAGGTCCAATAATTATAAGGGCCAAAATATCTGTAAAGGAATCTAAGTCAGACAATGAAGGAGCAATAATTATAGTTCATGAATTACCCTATTTATCAAATAAGACTACTTTGATGGAAGATTTACATGATCTAATCTCAAATAAAAAGATTAGAGGATTAGTAGATGCACGTGACCTATCTAAAGATGAAATCAACATAGAAATAGAAGTAAGTCCTGATTATTCCCATGAAAAGGGTGTACGAGTCATAATTAGTCAATTATATAAGAAAACTCAACTTGCAAGAACAATTCATGCGAAAAATATGGCTTTTGCGCGTGGAAGACCA
Organism: Candidatus Heimdallarchaeota archaeon; assembly: GCA_023705985.1. Taxonomy (GTDB): domain Archaea; phylum Asgardarchaeota; class Heimdallarchaeia; order Heimdallarchaeales; family Heimdallarchaeaceae; genus 18H4-34. The sequence continues at coordinate 1,760 of BPTO01000193.1, forward strand.
TTATTGCTAAATCTAAGAAGATCCCTTGAAATATTCCTTGAACATCGTGAATATGTAGTTAGAAAGACAATCCAACATTGGTTAAATAAAGCATTAATGCGTCTTCATATTCTTGAAGGTCTATATATTGCTCTGCAAAATATTGATGAAGTCATTGAGTTAATCAAAAAGTCAGAAAATAGGTCTGATGCTAGAGATAAATTGATGAAACGTTTTGATTTAAGTGAGACACAAGCAAATGCAATTTTGAATATGCAACTTGCTCGTTTAGCAAAAATGGAAGTAGAATCCGTTATAAAAGAGAAAGAAGAACTCGAAAAGAAAGTAGAAGAATATAGGGATATTTTAGCTCTTAAAGAAAAAAGGATGGCCATTATAAGAGAGGAACTTGTTGAAATAAAGGACAAATTTGGGGATGAGAGGAGAACAGAAATTCGAGATGAAGCTGATATTCCTCTTGACACAGATGTATATGACATGATACATGATCGACATTTACTGATTACTGCTACAACACAAGGATATGTTCGATCTATTGATATTTCCGTATTTAAGACTCAAAGAAGAGGAGGAAAAGGACTAAAAGCTGTAACTCTACGAGAGAAAGATAGATTATATGATATGCTAGTAGCCCTTAATAAAAACACCCTCCTATTGATTACAGAACAAGGTATTGTTCACTCAACTCCTGCTTTTGAAATCCCTGAAGCTAAAAGACGAGATGCACGAGGAAGTCTTTGGAAGACATTGTTACCTATAGACTCTCCTGTAGTCAAAATTGTACCAGTAGACAGGCACTCTTTCGACAAAGGATTGCAATTATTTTTTGTGACAGCTAAAGGCAAAGTAAAGAAAACAAATCTCAAATCTTTTTCAAATGTTAGAAAAACAGGAATCATAGGAATCAAAATAGAAAAAGGTGACAGAGTTGTTGACTCATTTGTTACAACAGGACAAGACCATATTTTCCTATCAACTAAAAAAGGTTTAACTGCTCACTTCCATGAAAAAGAAGTACGTTCAATGGGAAGATCAGCGCGAGGAGTTACAGGAATGAGATTCAAGTCTCTTGATGATGAAATAATAGATGGTGCTCATGTCCATGAAAATGAAATCGATAATCATTCAATTTTAACTATAACAGAGAAAGGTTATGGTAAAAGAACAGCATGTAGAAAATATCGTTTCACCCACAGAGCTGCACGTGGAGTTATTGATATTAAAACAGGGGAACGAAATGGATTAATAGCTTCCATGTTGGTTGTCCCAAAAAATCCATCACGAGATGAAACTTTATCCTTCATAAATAGCAAGGGTATAGCTATACGAACAAGAATAGAATCAATACGTGAAATAGGAAGAAATACTAAAGGCGTTAGAATAATGTCTGTTGGAAAAACAACGAGAATTGTGTATGCCTCATTAATTGATTTAAGTGAAGAAGATATAACTACAGAGGATATCAACGAAGAATATGATGATGAAACACTAGACTAGAATAGTTCAACAAATGTTTAAAAGCCTAAAACTCATATATTTTCTTGATGTTGCCTATTCTCTCTGAATTAGAGTTTTCTCACATTATTCCACTTTCAGAATCATCAACGCACAGAATAGAGATTCTGGAGGGAATCAATGTTTTACATGCAGAAAATGGTTATGGAAAAACAACTCTTCTTGACATTATTGAAAGATCTATTTGTTCTGATGCACATGCACAAAGATATTTCTCTTTTGCAAGGAAAAGAGTTGACAAAAAAGCATACATAAAATCAAAGTGGATAAGTGAAAAAGAAATATCAATTTATCAGAGCTTAACAGATGCAGGTATACGAACAAGAGTCACTGAAAGAGGGAAGGGACAGAAGACGCTTTCAAAAGAAGAATATTCAGATTATATGCATAGAGAGTTTTGTTTAACATTGTTTGAGTTCCAAGAGCTCTTTCAATCATTATATTATAAAAGAGAAGATGACCACTCAATGCTTGGAAGACAGGAAGAAGCAGATTTACTAAGTTTCTTTGAGTTAATCAATAAGTTTACGAGTGGTGCCCCCGAAGATTATCTACTTAGGCAAGAAATTAGAACAAGAGAAAATGAAAGAAAAAATATTTTCGATCAAATAAGAAAACTGGAAGAAACAGAAGATAACATTCGAAATGCTATGAAATTGCTAGGGATAGGTGAAGAAGATGAAAAACATGTATTTGCGAAGCTTAAAGCCTTTGAAAACGAAAAAAAAAGCAAAGAAGAGCTGATTCAAGGTGAAGACACGTATATACAAGAGCTTGAAAAAGAGGATGATAAGAAGAATAAGATCCTTTCAGGTATAAGAGAAGAGAATTATGAGATAAGAGTCAATCTTGATAGATTGAAAAGTAGAAGACGAGAATATGTTATTCAAAGAGAAATATTAATCAAAACTTCAAAAATAGCAACAAAGATTGGAAATGAAAAATACGACTACTTAAGAACTAAAGTAAGAAATGATTCTCTGTGTGAGTTTTGCCATACGAATCTCGAAAAAGTATGGGATGTACGAATAAACATTGGATGCCCTTTATGTGGAACGGATTGGTCAAAATTACCTTCTTCTCTGAGAGAAGGTTTATTTTCTATTGAAGCTCAAGATGAACCTAAAACAGAAGCACTAGAAGGGGAAAGAACTAAAGTTGACAATCTATTGTTTGAAATTAATCAAGAAATAACAAATATAGAAGAAGAAGAACTTAGAATTGCTAAACAAAAAGAAGAAAAATTGCATGATGAGTTATTAGAAATAAGGTTGGGTTTAAAGAACCATAATCAGAATATTCGTAGGATTTTGGAAGAAATCAAAGAATCAGATAAGAAATCATCTGGGATTGAGACTCAGATGGAGATTTTAACAAAAAATGTCAATCTAAATGCGGTACAAGTAAACAAGAGAAAAATACTAATCAAATTAGAAAAAGTACAAGAAGAAATTGCCAATATGAAAAAGCAAGAATCTTCTATAAACGAAAGAGCTCAAATAATAAAACAGTTTTCTGAAACAACAACACAAATTTTTGGTTATGGGATGACAGTTGACCCTAGAACATTAACGATATCATTGATGTTTGATGGAAGTACAAGAGCATATGATAGTATGTCGGGAGGAGAAAAATATTTCGTTGATTTATGTCTCAGAATAGCAGTCTGGAAATATCTACTTGCAAAAGGTTTCACAAGTCAAGCACTAATGCTAGTTGATAGTCCAGAAAATGCTTTAGATAGTACAAGATTAAAACTTCTAGCCGATGTAATCAATAATGAGAAAAAAGATTTTGTTTTTATTATTACAACAAGAAATGAAGAATTCTCTAATTTATTAAAAGGAGAACAAATGAAAGTTAGAAAAGAAGTTCAAACCTCGCTTTTTGACTTCATTGAGCAAAATGAATGAGATAATAAAAAAGTAAAGAACTTCTTAAGCATAACCTTCTTTTTTCTCAAATTCACCTGATAAAATCTGCTTTATTAGTTTGTCAAAAGGAGCTTTTCCAACGGCTCCAACTACATTTCCTAGAAATTTACCATTGTGGAAAACTAGAAAATTGGGAATTGAAGAAACATTATAACGCATAGCAGTTCGACGATTTTGATCGACATTAAGCTTACCTACAGAAACTTTTTCTTGCATATCCTTTGCAATCTGTTCCATAACAGGAGCCATACTTCTACAAGGACCACACCAAGCAGCCCAACAATCTACAATCACGATTCGTTGTTGATTAACATATTCGTCAAAATCTGCATCTGTCACATCAATAACTTTTCCTGAAGGAAATTTTGATTGGCTAGTATTAATTTCACCTTGTAAATATTGTCTATATTTTTCACGCTTTATTTTCTCAAGTTCATTATCAACCATTTTTAATCCAACTTATATGTTGTGTGTTAAGGTTGCACACACCGGTTTTTAAAACATTCTATTGGACAGTAGTTCCGATAAATGAGAAAAACGTAAGGTTTAAGTATGTGCACGATTTATCCACATACGAGTGCGATGCATAAGTGTTTAGTGAACTTACCACAGGTACTTGATTCTGGTGGCAAATGTGCCATTTTTGAATGTCTGTTTGGGATAAAATCATTAGGTGTAGAAATCTATTTTTATGTCTTAAAACAAGATCGAACAATCAAAGAAATTGCTACTAAAGTGAAACGAGACAGAACTACGGCGTTGAGGTTATTACAGAAACTTATGAACCAAAATCTAATTTTAAGGAAAACAGAAATGTTATCTCAGGGCGGCATTAGACACATTTATTCAGCTACACCTCAAGAAAGCATTAAAGAGAGGCTTCAAGAAACGATAAACGAGATTGAAATAGCAGTAGAACATCTAGTAAAAAGGGATTGGAAGGGGTTGTCTGATTAAAGCTTAGAGTCAGAAATCGAATTCCTCAAGATCATCCAATGATCCAGATAAATCTTCGGTTAATTTTCGTCTTTTCTTATCTTTTCTCCCAGCTACTTTAGATGACAATTCTGACACGAATTCAGTAGTCATCTCTGTTTCAGTAGTTATCTCTGTTTCAGAAGGTTCTTCGATTGTCAAATCTGGGGCTCTAACGCTTTCCGAGGGTAGGGTTTGTGATTTTTGAGTCTCTAATGACGAATTTAGTGGAGATTGACTTACTGAGGGTTGTTCTTGTGGGGGGCTAGTAGGAGTAATTGATGGAGTCTCAGTTGGTGATTCAACATGAGCAGGAAACGACATGCCAGAAGAATCAGAGACTAAACTTCCTGCTTGAATTATCTTTACTACATCCTTGCACAATTTTTTGAATGCTGGACTTAGTTGATACATATATTTTGGTAGATTAGCTCTTATTTGCTGCAGATAATATACACCATTCTCATAATCTTCTAGATCGGAAGAGCGTCGTGTAGGGAAAGAGTGTAGATCTCGGTGG
>BPTO01000194.1 GCA_023705985.1 Candidatus Heimdallarchaeota archaeon
GAAAAATTAAAGCATCGTAAATAATTTGTAATTCCTTTTTATTTAACCAAACAGATACCATATTACGACAAGCCTCCTTCTTTTTGGTTTTGAAATGCCTCCGTTAAAGTTTCTGCATCATCTTTAGATAATAATGGAAAGTTACATTCAGGACATAGTTGACAATCCCAAAAGGAACTAAAACTCTCTTGATCATCAGCATAGTATTCTTTGCAATGTAAACAATAATATTGTACTGTTACATCTCCCATCTTATGACAAGCCTCCTTCGGGTAAAGAACTCTTTTCCTCAAGCTCTTCTAATTTTACACTTGAAAGATGATTAAAACCGCACTTGAAAATTCCTGTTCCCTTTTCTGGAAACTTAATAATTACTTTTCCAGGCCTTCCACAAACATATGTACTATCTTTCCAACCCTTTATTATTTTTTTACATCTATATTTCATATTAGATCATCTCCTTGCTGTTTTGTGGTCTCGATAATTTTACCAAGTCTGATTTTAGGTATTATTTCAGCCTCTTCCCATTCAGCTTTTCTACATTTAATTAGTTGTATCATTGAACCAATTTCCTTTTCATTCGTCCTACTATTCTTCCTATTTTTCCATTTTTGCTCTACCATCTTCTAACAGTCCCTGTTCTACGAAAAATTGATACATGTCTAACGGTAATTCCGTATTATATTCAATAATATAATTTAGAACTTTTATTCGTTTAAGAATTTCTTCAAAATTAATTGAAATGCTTGAACCCTTGATTTTTCCTTGAATTTTATGTTCGTGTTTTTTAAGAATACCAACGTTAACAAGTTCATTAACTGCCTCATCAACTTCTATATTGGGATGGAAGTCGAAATCGTAATCAGAATGAAATGTGTGTAAAACTAAATCAACAAGAGAAATTCCACTATCAAAATTCTTGAGTATGTTAAGTAAAAGTTTATCAGATACCATCTTTATGCTCAGCTCCATGTTTTTTTACACAATGTTCTTCATTATGTATTAATTTCCCACATATCGAACATTTACCGCAAGTTCTACCATATGTATGATATCTCTCACCACAATATTTGCAAATTTTCCATTGAGATTTTAAACCTGCAATCACCATCTTATAACAAGCCTCCTTCAGCTAATAAAAGATCTATCTTGTCAATTTTTTGCGTATCATCAGTTGATATATCAGAGACTATTTTCCTGATTTCATCAACAATTTTCAATTCACCATTAATTTCGTGAATAGCTTCGTATTGTTTGTTTGATCCGCCATTTTTAGGAATAAAGAAAACTTTCGGATAAAATTCAAGAAGTGTTGATAATAGCAAGTGTAATTCTTCTACCATATTATAACTCTCCTTGCTGTTTTGGTTGAATCATAACTATTACCTGGCTTTCAGGTATCCTCTTCAAAGTATAGAGAAAAACAGTTGATTCTTCGGTTAAAGGAGTTTTATAAAAACGATTGATGAAAGCTATTGCTGCTACTCTTGTATTTGCATGAGGAGAAACATCTTCTAAAAGTTTGATTGTTTCAATCTCTCTGATTTTTAATTTCTTGATAGTCTTGATCTGAGCGTAGCAAAGGAATTGGCCATTAGCGAGAACTTTAACTTTTTCACCTTTTTTGAGTTTTTTTCTTCTACGAATAGTTGTGGTACGATGGCCTTCATTTAAAGCACAGAACTTATCGTAAGTGTAGGAGAAATTTAGATTTTGCATTAGGTTTCATCCTCCGATAGTTTTGTGGTTTTTTCTACAAGTTTAAAATTCTCACAGCCACATACACAAACAAGTATTTTATAACCGTCTAAATTCTCTCTTGTAAAACCACTATCACTTAGATTTGAGTAGTTTTCCCATTTATAACCACATGAATTACATTCGATATATAACTCAAACATCATTAGGTTTCATCTCCTTCAGGTTTAGTGGTTTTTGTCGTAAAATACATATATCCAGGAAAACCAGCTTCACAATTGTCACAAATTAAAATAGATTGAGATTCTTTTTCATCAGATAGAGGAGCTTCAAAACCACATGCAGGACACTTTCCATCTTTCAAAAGCTGGGTTTCAGATAATTCTTCTTCTACTTCATTGAGTAGATCCAGGAGCTCTTTTTCTTCTAATTCCTCTAATTCTTCTTCAGCTAGTTTCATCTCTTGATAACGATTGAAATCTTTAACATCAAGAATAGAAGGTTCATCAAGAGAGACAGTAACAACAGTGAAAGGAAATTTATCGTAAGCTCCCATCAGTCTTTCAGCTCCTGTGATTTAGCTGAAAAATATTTTATTCTCTCAAATGGGATGAAATATGTTCTTGTTTCGAGAATATTCAAAGTTAGAATCAGATACTTTTCGGTACTATTTTTAAAATACCCTTCAAAGGTAGAATCATCTAGAAATGTGACATAGAGATATGTTTGAGTCTCTATTAGTTTTATTTCTTCTGTAATCTGTTCATTAGCTATCATTTGTTTATCTCCTCAATTTTTCTTTGTAGCTCTTGAGCATGTTCAGTTCCTCTACAAGTAATTTCTTTGAGAGGTTGATTTAATCCGCAAGTTTCACAACATCCATCGCAAATTTCAGCAACGTAAGCTCCCCATTGCTCTAGCTCTTTTTCAAAATCTTCTTTAGTTTTAGAAGGTTCAGGAGAAAAATTAACAATCATTTGCTTATCTCCTTCTTTTTTTTGTAATCAAGACAAACAGCAAAATCAGTGCGATAGATAGGTCGCCATTTCTTTTTTTTCTTAGGAGTAGGATTGCAACCCCCTTTAGCTCCTATGTTTCTGTGTTTTGATTCATCGAAATTATCACAGGTATAACAAAGGTCAGGAGAAGATTCTTGAGCTGGAAAAGTGTAGGATTGTTTATCTAATTTCATTTGCTTATCTCCTGAAAAATACCTATCTCTAAGCCTAGCTCTTTCAATTGCTCTCTTTCTGCAACAGTTGTAATTGGAAGAGAAGTATAGACATCTCTAAAACCATTATGAGTAAAGCACTTTGGCCTTTTGAGTTTCAAAGCTCGTCTTGGACCTAAAACAGAAGAAAGTATAGTTTCTTTTCTGGACCATTCTTCTTGAACAATAAAATAATATTTTTCTTCAAGAGTGTGTCTAGCTGTCTCAGCTATTTTAAAGAGCTCAGTATTGACATCTTGTCTAAGTAATTGCTTTCCTTCATAGTTATAATAACTGGTACTAACACCATGCCTTAAATGGACATGAACGATACCATAAGCGTTTTTCTTGTAAGCTACTCTATCAGCTTTAACATTAGCAACTAAGTAGATCCTTAGTTCCTTATTCAATAATTCAATATGTTTTTTCTTTTTGGGTAATGGTTCCATTAAATTACCATCAGAATTGATGTAAGGTTTATTATTTTTACCTACTTCACCAAAAAGTAAAGTTTTTAATTCTTCAATCCCCATTGTTAACAGGGAATGTTGGACTTGGGATTGTTCTAACATTTCTTTTCTTTAACTCCTTATTCTTTTTCATGTTTTATGTTGTGAGCATCTTTGAGATGCTTTCGGATAAATTGTAACCAGTGAGTATCCAAGATAAAAGTGCGATTAGTTATCCTGCAATCACATTTTGGACATTCAAAGATAAATTCACGCTTGAAACTAGTTCTAGTCTTAATAGAACCAGCAGTAATAGTAAAATCATAAATATTAATTGTAGCAGGAATTGTAAAGAATCTCATAATAACATCAACTCCTGTAAATGTAGGTAAATATCCTCAGCTTCAACTTTCAAAAAACCATAAGCAGCAATACTATCAATAGTAACTGTTGCAGGATGAATAGCTCGAGTAAGGATTTTGTCAGCAATGGCCTTTTTAGCTTGCTCAATTTCTTCTTTGCGAGAAAGAGAGACATTAAATCTGCTAACTTTTTTGGAACGTAGCTGTTCCTGGAGATCTAATAATAATTCAACAACGAAATCAATCTTAACAGCAAGACTCATAAGAAGGCCTCCAACTTCTGTTTAACCTCTTCTTCAGTAGCATTACAAAGAAAAGAGAAAAATACTCCAGCTTCAAACTCGAGATAATTTAGTTTTATTCTAACTGCTTTCAAGATTATAGCAACATTTTTGCGAAAAGATAGGGCTTTGGAAGCTTCATCAGGATCTGCATCAATACCTGCATAATACATTACAGTTTCAGTTACACAAAGAAGTTCTTCGGTATCTTCACCAGATAATTTTTCGTTGTTGTTACTCAATTTATTCTAACTCCTCTGAAATTTTTTTAATCTGATAAAATAAATATTCTTTAGCGTTCTCGAATTGTGAAACTGGCAATTTACGATAGTTTGCAATATTAAAATGATTGTTAAAATTAATCCAGCAATCTTTGTAGATTGAAGAAGTAGGGTTGTTTAAACCTTTTTTTTCAGCAATAGCTACAGCTAATTTTGTTTGAACAAGATCGTAAATTTCTTTGACTTGATAATGGTCAATATTAGTATCAATTTGGGTTTGAAGTTGTTTGACAGCTTGAGCAAGAAGAGTTACATCTCTACGCAAAGTAGAACTAGTGTCATGAAGGAATTTAACTTCAGAAGAGAGAAAATTATAATCACCTTGAAGTTTGTCATTAAGATAGGTTTGTTCTTCCTTTAAAGCTAGAGCTTTTTGACCAGAATAAAACCACTTTTGGAATTGGGTGAGTTTAATAATATAATTTGTTGAACTTTCAACATTTCTAGAACGAGAGCAGAAAACATTTATTGCGTCAAGTGTAGCAAAATTAATCTCTTGAGGACCACCGAGAGTCATAGCTCGAAATTTTTTGAAAGAATTAGGAAGGATGGTTTTGAATCTTCGCTTAAAGTCACTTGCTCTTTGTTTTGGATGAGCAAGATTAAGTTGAGTAGCAACGTCTTTAACTACAATATAAGCTTGATTGTTATAATCAGTATAGCGAAAAATAAGGCCATCAATGAACTTTTCATAAATGGTAACAAAAGGGGTTGGTTTCAAACCGCCCCCTTCATCAAGAGGAACTAAAGCCAAGTTAGCTCTCCTCCTCTCTTATTTCAGGTCTTCTTCTCTGAATTTCCTCTTTTTCAGAAATTACTTGAGATTCGAATAAAACATCTTGTTCTGTTTCTTTTAAATCGACATATTCAGCCCCTTCTAAGTAGAATTGAGCTAATTCTCGAACTTGTTCTTCAGCTATTTTTATGCCTTTTTCTTCAGGAAGAGCAACTTCAATTAATAATTCATCTTTAACTGAGCTGATAGTTTTAGTAACAATCTCTTCAACGATTTTACCGATAGCACTTTCTATTCTAAATCTTATAGCCCATTTGAGAGCTTCAATAGAAGATTGTTCTTCTTTGTAAAGAGCTATGCCTTCCTCTTTCATTCTTTTTGTAATATACCAGAAGAGAGGATTTTTGATGTTTCTTCTAGTTATTAAAACAGTTAAAGCATTAAGCTCCACTCGCCATTCTCTTTCATTACGATATTTTTTTGTTTCTGGTTCTTTAGGTAAATCAAATTCTTCTACATCTTCATCCCTTAAACCCAAATCAAAAGCGTTAGGAAATTTTAAATTGAGATGTTTGGTTCTTTTAGTTCCATCAAAAAAATTACTGACCATTTTTCTACCAGCTCCGTCATTATCATGCACAAGTAAAATAGTAGCATCAGGATAGCTTCGGTCTAGTTGTTCTCTAACTTCTCTTGAAGAATAGCCTTGTCCAGCTAAAATAATCCAACCATAATGCGATAGAAGTTTTAGATCGTTGAGAAAACCACTTTTTTCTATGAAAATAAAACCTTGACATCGAGGAAAATCAAACTCACCAGGTTCAATATAAGCAAGAGGTTTGTTATTGCCATTATAAAGAGCAAAAGTAGGATCTTTACAAATAGGTCTAACAATCCCATGCTCTTTTTCCCAGCTAGGCCATTTATCAGATTGATAATAATCATATTTAACTTCAAAACGACAAAACTGTTTGTGAGTAATGGTTTTTCCTATTTGTTTGCTAAGTCTCTCTCGAATGTGATAGTAGCCATTTCTCATGTACATATTTTTAATAAAGTCATACTCTTCGAGAACGATCTGCTCGACAACTTTCCAGAGTTCGTTGGTTTCTTTTCCAGAAAGTTCAACCGTTTCCAACGACATGGAAGCCATTAGAATTTGCCCTCCTGTAGATTCCTTTTAATAGTTTTAACATAATCTTTGAAGGGAGTTTTCTTTTTCCTAGGAGAAGCTCTCATTTCTGATTTTTTAGTAACAATAAACTCAGCAATAGCTTCGACAATTGCTTCAGTACGATTAGCAAATTCTCTGCTTTGGATTCTATCATCAATCCATTCAAGGATATCTTCAGGAAGATAAACAGTAATAATTTTAAAACTAGGCAGGAACTTCAACCTCCTTCTTCATTGATTCTCTTACAATTTCTCGTAAAACTTGTGCAATAGACCATTTTTTCTCTTTAGAAACAGATAGAAGGTAATCATACTCAGCTTGAGTTAATTTTGCTCCAGTAAATTTCACAAGTGGTTCTTCATCATACATTTGTATCTAAAGGGTATATACAAAATATACTATATAAACATAGCGTATATTCTCGCATTGCGGAA
>BPTO01000195.1 GCA_023705985.1 Candidatus Heimdallarchaeota archaeon
GACCACCGAGATCTACACTCTTTCCCTACACGACGCTCTTCCGATCTATTCCCTTTAGTCGCGAATATTAAAAATATATTTGTTTTAACTGCATTAACATCGATTCTGGTTCCTGAATTCTTTGTTCTATACAATTTTGACATTTCTTACTTTCAGCTAGCATAATGCTATAATAAATTGCAGTTTCAAGTTCTTGTTCCTTTACTTTTTCTCTTTTTTATATTGTCCTTTCCAAAAACAATGTCTTATTTCATAAACGACAAAAAGATTCTATAATAAACCTACAAGTTCACCCTGATAGACTACAGTAGAAAAAGTGCTATCTTTTATGCTCTCAAATAGCGCATCTGCTTTTTTGTTCCATAGAGTTAAATTGTAGTCGAACTCTAATTTTGACCATTAAAAACAATAAAAAATGTAATTTTAAGGAGTAAATTAACAAAATCTCTCTTTTACTTAAAACAACACATTGAGGTCGCATTTACCATTCGACAAAAAAATCACTATTTATTCTAGAGAATTCACCTTACTTCAAATGTTATTACTAGATTTGTAGTAAGCTTTTCTTCATCTTTACTAAGTTTTCTAATGCTATTGTAACCATTTATGAAAGCAATTTTAATAGTTTCATTCTTTTCGTGTCCTCGAATTAAACCATTATACAAGGCAATATCAAAGGATTTTATTCCGTATCCACATAAATCAAAATCGAATAGAAAAATTTCATTTTCATCCTCAACTAAAATATTATGTATTCAAAAATCCCGTAGATAAAACCAAACGCATCTTCGTGTAGTGAAAGTGCTTCGATTTGCTTTTTAGCGTAAATCGCAATCCCTTCTATAGAACATCCTGAAATAAAAACCTCAAACTTTGTGTTTGTTTACAAAGGATGCGCATGGATTATCAAAAAATTTGGTTGGGGAAATATAGAAAATACTGAGAAGATTATGGTTAGGAATATTCCCTCGCCTGATTGTTACAAACACTTTGCGGAATATAATTAATTTTCGAAGAAAGAAATATATGTATGAACTTCCAACTTCTTATTGATCTGAATGACTTCTGAGGATACTAGTAAATCTATAACATTTTATCCAAGAAAAGGTTCCGCTGTGGGTAATCTATTAATGGCTGATAAAGAACAACAGAAAAAATCAATGAAGAAATGGAAGCGTGTAAACAACTATTTTATGATCCCATTTTACAGAGTTGGTCTTTTACCTCTTCTAGGGGCAGGTTTTATCTTTTTGTTATTGTTCACAAAAGGAAGAAAAACGGGTAAAGTAAGAATAACTCCCCTTGAATATCAGAAAATCAATGGAATAATTCACATATTTGCTAGTCGAGGAGATAAAGCGAATTGGTTAATGAACTTGAAAGCTAATCTTGAAGATGTAAAAATCCGTGTAGGTTTCAAGAAATATAGAGTTAAACCTGAGATACTCGATATAGAAGAGAGAAAAAGTGTCTTTTATTGGTATGTCAGTAAACACCCTATGGCCGCAAAAGCTTTAATGGGTTGGAATAAGAAAGAGGATGATCCTGAAAAAACAGATTTCTCATTCTTAGCTGAGAAAATTGTAGTTGTTAAACTCTACACTCGGAAATAGTTGTTCAATTACCCTTAACTTAAGTAAATTTTATCGTTTGGAAGGATATACTGAATATAGAGGAAGAAAAAGTGACAAGAAATATAAATAAGAGATATAAAAAAGCAGCTTTTTTAGCTGTCATTTTAATAATAGTATCAACAATTGTTGATAAAAGAACATTTTACATTCTAGGGGAAGATGAAAATGAAACAACTAGTGTTGAACTAGAATGGTTTTATACTACTGATGCAATTGTTCGTTCTTCGCCAGTTGTAGCAGATTTAGATGGGGATGGGACGCTGGAAATCCTGGTAGGTTCACGTGATCGTAACCTTTATTGTTTTAGCCATACAGGAACAGTTGAATGGATATTTACGACCAATTCGAACATTTTGTCTTCGCCAGCTGTTGCAGATCTAGATGGGGATGGAAGGCTTGAAATCCTTATTGGCTCGTATGATCGTAACCTTTATTGTCTTAGTCATACAGGAACTGTAGAATGGACATATCATACTGGGGATGATATTTATTCATCTCCATGCATAGCAGACATTGATGAAGATGGTTCTTTAGAAATACTGATTGGATCATATAGTAACAAACTTCTTTGCATAGATTGCAACGGTCTAGAGAAATGGGTGTATGCAACCGATAGTACGATTTTTTCTTCTCCTAGTGTAGCAGATATTGATGAAGATGGAAAACTAGAAGTGTTAGTAGGATCATGGGATGGTAGACTCTATTGTATAGATTACACTGGGAACATGAAATGGTATTTTGCTACTTGGGGTGTAATTACTTCTTCTCCTAGTGTAGCAGATATTGATGAAGATGGAAAACTAGAAGTGTTAGTAGGATCATGGGATGGTAGACTCTATTGTATAGACTATTCTGGGACCGAGAAATGGAATTATACTACAGGTGATTCTATTATGTCTTCTCCTTCTATAGCTGACATAGATCGAGATAATAATCTTGAAATCTTATTTGGTTCAGTAGACAACAAACTTTATTGTGTAGATTATACTGGAATCGAGAAATGGAGTTATTCTACTGATGGTTCAATATCCTCATCTGCTTGCGTTGTAGACCTTGATTCAGATGACATGTTGGAAATACTTGTAGGATCATTTGACCACAAATTACATTGTATAGATGACGATGGATCAGGTATATGGTCTTACGAAACAGATCATGAAATAGATTCATCACCCTGTGTTTCTGATATCGATGATGATGGCATTTATGAAATACTTATAGGATCATTTGATCATAACATTTATTGTTTTTCTATGGACAATGCAGATGCATCAGGTTTTAGTCCATGGCCATGCTTCCGTGGTTCGACATTTCATACTGGTAGGATGGATAGTGATGGAGACTACCTCGATGATCTGACAGAAGAGTTTTACTCTACCAATAGTTCTAATCCTGATACTGATAACGACGGCATTTTAGATGGTTGGGAAGTTCAATATGCTCTTAATCCTCTATACGATGATGCTTATGATGATAAAGATAATGATGGTTTAACCAATTATGATGAAATAAACATTTACCATACTTCTTTATTTGACCATGATACTGACAACGATGGTCGAAATGACGGTTGGGAGGTCAATCATGGTCGCAACCCTCTCAAATGGGACAATTGGGGATTACTCTTTGGTCTCTACCTTCTCCCTGTATGGGTTCTATGTGTAATTACACCTTTTGTTGTACGATATAGGTTAAAACGTTCTAAGAGTTGATCTTTGATTAGTCTTCAAAACAGGATACTTATAGGTGGTATGGAGGTCAAATCCTCATCATTAAGATCAGAGTAAAGAAAAATGATGGAAAATGATAGAACTTCTTTTTACATTTTACAGCTAAGTTGTCGCATTTACGCCTTGTTGCGCTTTTAAGTTAGAGAAGGGAAGTATTATTTCCCCTCCTAATAGCTCGTAAAGTTGGATTATTAGAGACGTTCCTTCATCAGTTATACGATAGTAAGCTTTCCCCGGCTTGTTCGTTAAATGGTGAAGTGTCACTAGTTCCTTATCCAAATTTTTTTGCATAATTCTATAAGTTGAAGCTACAGGAATTTGCAGTATTTTATGGATGATCTTAACAGCAGTTAGAGCTGGTTCTTGTTGCATAAGGAAAAATAAGCATAAAATTCCATCAATTCCAATATCTCTTAATTCTGAGATAAAAGCCTTATTTTCCTTGAAATAATTATCCTCAACATGTTCGATAGAATCAACAATTTTCCCTCCTGCTCCGCCTTTAATCGCTTTTTTTCCATTAATAAGAATCTTTTGTTCAACAAGGGTTTCGTAAAGAAGAGTGCGTACATCTGTCCAATTAATGCTTTTCTTTTTTCGTGTCTTTAAATTCCATCAAACGTAATATCCTCATCGAGACCGCAAAGAGAACTAGTATAAGACAAGAAATAGGAAGGAGGTACCTCCTCAGAATTAGTCCAATAATCATTTCAATTGCAATCAATGAATACAATGAATAAAAAACGTATTCTAGCTTCATGTAGATTCCTCCTTTAGATATTCCCATTCTAATTCGATAGAATAGCTACAACTCCAAACCAAATCTTCAGCTACAGTAGTAGTAAAATTAGAATATGCTGAAGCCCAACTCTCGGTAATAGGGTAATAACTAGAAATGGAATGTATTCTGTTACTATTTGAAACTAGTGTCCAAGTAGTATTAGATTGATAATTATCTCCTGCGGAAGTTGTTGTTCCTGTTGGCGAAAGAAATTGATTCTTTGACAGTTTAAGAACATCAAAATTTGCAATATTCTCTCATTCTCTACTCATCCAATTGAGAGCTTCTCTTGTAGTTTTACTAGCAAAAATGTATATAGGATTCCAATGAACATAACTCTGTGTTAGATTAGTTTTTTCTCTTATTACAAGTCCAATATTCATTGCTGGGTGAGTAAATGGATTGTGAGCTCTATAAGTTTCAGATAACCACAAAGTGAAATTTTCTCCAGTTTCCTTAATTTGTAAAATGGCATGGTCTTCATCTATTTTTTTCAAGTACTTCAAATGTTATTACTAGATTTGTAGTAAGATTTCCTTCGAATAAGGGTATATCTCGATCACTATGCATAGGATAATCTATATCGTTATACGTTGTTTCATTTTCTCCTGATGAGCTCTCAGTTTCCTCAGTAGTATTATCTTGGTTAGATTCGAGTTCAAAGGGATACAAGTGTATACCTGCGACTATATCATAGAGTGATACATTTCCTATAATGGTATAATCAAATTCATATGAGTGGATTGTCAAACGTAGAATATCTCCTTCTTTTACATTCAGAGAAGTGTTTCGAATTCCAATAGATATTGAAGAGAAACTGAAAACTAGCGAGCCGATTATAGTCAGTGTAAGAAATGCAATTTCTAAATATTGTAAAATCTTTTTATTCATTCTAATTTGGAATTTGATTCAGATATTTTAAAGTGTTTTAAGATTCTCAAAATGAGAATGATTAATGAACTTTTAACCTCTTGCGATTACTGGGATAATAGTCCCTTTAGATTGAGATGTTTCATCTTTTGCTTGGAAATATGTTTACAGCTATATCCTCAATAACTTTTGATGACTTAAGAGCAAGTGGTTTAGAGGTTTTTACTACTTTAAGTAGTTCATTACTTATTGTAACCGAGGAAGTTATGCTATACACAAACCCCTCTAATTTCTGCATTGCTGCATAAGTTTGTCCTTTCATGATATAACAGAATAAAAATGGCTCGAAGCTCTTTGTGAGCATTGTAAATTCTTTGTGTTTTATTCTCTCAATTGAGCCTTCAACAGAAAATGTTTCTTTGCTAAATGCATTAATTGCAGATAGAAAGCCCCCTATAAGAAAAGTATCAAGATGTCCTTCTGTATGGTAGTTCTTGAAAAATAAGGGCATGCCTCCTTCTGCTAATATTAGTAAGAGAACGGGTTCTTCATTCAGCATTTTTGGTGCTGTAAGCTCCCCATTTTGGATCATTCTTAGCATGATATTACTCAATTGAGCAAGTTCCAACCTTTCAATCATTGGAGCATCTTTTGCTACAAGCGCCTCCCATTTGTCTGTTTGGCTTAATAAAACATCATGCTCACTTGAAATCTTTCTTGCCATTCTCCACATACCTTTATCATCTGCAATAAACTGAGCTTGTGTAAGCAAACTTCGTGCTTTGTTTAAATCTAAATCTATTAAAGCCAAATGAGATTGAAGACAATACGTTTTTGCTAATAATAGATATGAATTATGCCTTTTTGATACATCTAGAAGATTAAGAGAAATTGATTTAAGCATCGCTAGTACTTCTGTGTCTCCAGTGATTCTTAGTTCGTCAAGTAGCAATTCAGCAAAATTAAGAAGAGCTACAATAGTTATTGAATAATCAACAATGTCTTCTTCTATGATCTCTTGAAAGATTTCCTCAGCTTTAGCTTTATTTCTTATACGAGTACTTGTTTTTAGAATCATAGCTTCAGATACTCGTGTTATCTGACTTAAGAAGGGATCTGTTTCACTTTTTACAATCTCCTTGATGTGGATAAGCTGTCTCTGTGCATCTTTAGTTCTTCCATTATCTAAGAGTGCAGAAATGAGATAAAAGCGAGTTAAAACTAATTCGTGTTTATTTCCTACTTTCTCCCTGAGACGAAGGCTTTTTCGGAGATATTCAATTGCATTGTCTATATCCCCCTGTTGTAGAAATAGCTCACCTATGTTACAGAAAGATAATGCAATATTTGATTGATTACCTATTTTTTCCCATGTAGCTTGGCTTTTACGATAAAAATCTAAGGCTCTTTCTAAATCACCTTGATTCCGATAAAGATTAGCAATATTGTTTAATGAAGTAGCTATATCATCTTCATTATTAAGTTCTTCATATATTGCAAGGCTTCTCTGGTAGTATTCTAATGCTTTATGTAATTCTCCCCTACCTCTACACAATACTCCCAGATTATTGAGAGTAGAACTAACTTCTTGTTTATTATCAGATT
>BPTO01000196.1 GCA_023705985.1 Candidatus Heimdallarchaeota archaeon
GAGATAAGGCCACGTGACTGGAGTTCAGACGTGTGCTCTTCCGATCTACCAATTACTAAATTTGTTAATAATATTCTGTATGGAAATATAGTTCCACTAAATACAAATGCTAAAGCAAAAACAGGAATTCTCCCAAGTGAGGATTCAATTTTTCTAGATAAATCGATATAGTTGATTGCAGGATTCAAACCTAATGAAACTAAGATCAGTACCACACAGAATATTATTAACAAATTTAGTAATTGGTTTGAGGAAATTATGTTGGTATTGCGAGTCTTCTGTCAAGAACATTTCTCACTTGTCTCATTTTTTAGTTCGGTTTTAAATGATGAAGAGGGTAACTTTAAACAATATGTGAAAACATGGAACTGGACAATTCCTGAAGAATATCCTGGAGATTTTTCAGGTAGTCCAGAATTAACTGGAAAAACAATTCAGCTAATTGAAAAGCTTTTATCTGTAAAATTATCTAAAAAGATTAAAACAATATTAAGAAGTTATTCAAGTGCTTTAAATTCTAATTCACTAGATGTAAGATTTTTTCATCTTTTTTCCGCTTTTGAGGGGATAATAAAATCTTGGGGAGATGAGAATGGATTCAGTGAATTGTGGGGACATGCAATTTCTTCTGAAGAAGAACAAAAAATATTACAAAATGGTATCAGAAATTCATCTTTTGAATATGTTAATAGTTTAGAATTGGATGACGAAAAGAAGGAGGAACAACTGCGTGAATTTATTCATAGTAATTTCCCCAAGGCGAATGGTATAAAACTTAGACGAACACTAAAACAAGTTCTAAAAGACTATTTGAACTTGAGATTGTCAGAGGAACAGAGAAAAAGCATCAATGCTGAAAACATTCTTGAAAACTTCAGAGATTTGTATGAAATAAGAAACAAACTCGGTCATAGCTATGATATTGTTGATACTGATCAAGAATTTCTAGATGACTTAAATCTTTTAATTAAAACAACTAACGATATGTTACGAATTGAGTTAGAAAGTATTTTGAAGGGTAGGTCAGACGTTTTAGACTGGAAAACTGAAGTGAGAGAAGATAATCTGAACAACTACTTAGAGGTCATAAACAGTGAAGCATTAATGAATATTGTTCCAGAAGTACTTACGAAAGGTGCAGAATATCCTGATACTAGCTATAATAAATCTTCATGTAGTCTGGAGGTTTCTAATAAAGAGGTTATTTCACCTTCTTATGTTAAATATGTGAGTTTCTGTGATGCGGATCAAGAAGGATATTCACAAAGTCTAACTATTGAGCTTGATTCATCTAATGCGCTGAAAACAATTGACGCAAGAAGAAAGGAAAGGATAGAAGGCGCAAAAGATGCTTGGTATACATCAAGTGGATGGACATTGAACATTGAACATGTAAATGATGATAAACAAGAAAAGATTGAGGTAGAAATGTATCGACCTAATATCCATTTTAAGCAAGATAGAAAAAGTGCAGGAGCAGTTTATGAACTTTCTTTACCTGATATTGTGACAACGGAATTTTTGAAAACTTAGTGGCAGAAGAGAAGGATTATGGATGTCCCTAGTCAATTCAGTTATGGACGAATAGTTGAATTAAAAATAAATTATAAGAAAAGATTTACACCTATGTTTGTTCCTACAATTTCCTCAACTAGCAAAATAGGAGATTTCTTTAATACTGAATTGTGGCTCTTGAACATAAAACCATTAGATTTTTTAATCTCGGTATATGACTATGAAGAAAATTTCCAGAAGTTATTTCCTTCACTAGATTCTTTTGTAATATTAGATAGTGGGGGATATGAATTAAGGAACATACAAAATCCAAGGGATTGGTCTTTAGAAGGTTATATTAATGTAATTAACAAGATAAGACCAGATATAATCATATCGCTAGATTTACCTACATAGTTCTTTTTTGCTCTCACTATTAGGTCTTGAGGACTGGTAGTTCCATGATCAATAGCGTTATCTTTGGGAGAGACGTCAGGGTGCATTCCCTCTTATTCGATCCATCCCATAACGTTTTCATTCCATTATGCTTTATCCATATGCATACATTTGAAGTGCTTAATCAATCGCTCTGATAAGTCTCTGAAGAGTTTGCTGCAGGCTTTACAATCATGGGTAGTAGAAGGTGAGGTAGCGATCGAAACAATCGCTCGTGAGGGAAAAGAAACAATGATATGCACTTTTCTAAAGACTGGGGAGGTCTTCTTCAGTTGCTTTTTCGACCATTTAAGGTAACACCATAATGTTCCAGTGACCACTTTAAAACCTGAGCTATCAACTGCACACTCTGTGTTCTCCCAAATAATAGTAGTAGAATATTCCATCGCTCTTAACCAACCTTCTAGTGATTGCTGCAGTATACTTTATCATATCCTCTGGAGGTGATTAGGAGGTTTTGAGACATGCTTGTACTACAATTTAGAAAATTGTTAGAAGAAAGGAGTATGATACACTTATCTTGTGCTAAATAAGAATCTTGTCTGAACCTTTTGGATATAAAATTTAATGGCATAAATACATAGAGAGATTTGTTGAACTAATCAACATGTTTATTGTTATATGTTAATAATACTAATACAGTTTTTTCCAAAATTTTTTACTCTTTCAACAGCTCCATCTAGAAATTCTTTTTCTTTTATTGATTCTTTCTCCTTTCTTTTGATTCTTAGTAGATGAAATCCAACCTCTCCTCTTTTACTCTTCGTTTCATAGATTGAAATCCAATTTCGTTGTTTTTTAGCTAATTTTTTGAATTCGATAATACTGTATTTTCCTAGCATATCAGATAGATTTTCATAAACCTGATTATTAGATTTAGACTTTTTCTCTGCGCAAATTTCATAGATTATAG
Source organism: Candidatus Heimdallarchaeota archaeon (assembly GCA_023705985.1). Lineage (GTDB taxonomy): Archaea > Asgardarchaeota > Heimdallarchaeia > Heimdallarchaeales > Heimdallarchaeaceae > 18H4-34. Next base: position 2,864 of record BPTO01000196.1, read on the forward strand.
TTAGCTTTTTTGCAAGCTCATATAGTATTATCTTAGCTATTTTGTATTGTTTATAGACATAGTAAACCTCTTTAATAGTTTCTAATTTGTTTAAAATATCTTGAATAGTATAATACATCCAGATTTTTTTAATTTTAAATTTTGATCTCAGATCTTCTCCACTTAAGCATATTGCATCTTTCATGAAACCATAAAAGAAAGGAGCATCAATGCTACTATTGATTGTGGATATTTGTCGCTCTTCGATTATTTTAATATCAAAGTATGATTTATAGGTTTGATTTATGAATTCTTTCTCTAAAATTTTATATGTTTTTTGTCCCTTACCATCCTTGCAAATTATCATTACATCAATATCACCACCTTTATAATTGTTTTTAGCAACGGAACCACCAATCAAAATCGATTTAATATCAGAAAATGATTTACAAAGAAAATCATCCAAGAATTTGGAAAGAAGTGATTCAAACAGATACATTTTATATCACTTCCTAAGTTCAGGGTAATTGTTTTTTGTGTAACTCCTGTTATACTTTGGTAAATTAACATATGATTCCAGTAAATATTTATGTTCTATAGTATTGGTGACATTATTCTCATATTCATTAACTAGAATAGATTTTTGCTGTTTATTGGTTTCAAAGGGTTGTTTCTTTATTTCAGTGATAAGACTACGATTATAGAAAACCACACATTTAAAAGGATTAACTTTCTCATTCTCATTCCAAGTTGTTCTCATCCATGTATAATGCAAATAACTAGTACCTATTTCACAATGGGCAAGATATTCATCATATTCAAGAGTGTTTGTTAGTTGGGTTTCCTTGAAAGTACTGTTTTCATATTGACCTAGATATAAGTCATATTGCCCTAGAGGGTCAAAACTTTTTTTTGTATATACAAATATATAGGAATTATCATTAAGAGCTTTTATTGAATCACCATAAAATCTCACTCTACCATCAAATGATGCGATTTCCTCAGTAGTATAATATGAGGAATTATATATTTTCGTTCTAAAAAGACGACTGTTTTGATTTGTTCTACCAGGATCATAAAAGAAAACACTGATTGCATCTTTTTCAGAAATAATGGCTTTAGGAAGAAAGTCTTCCGTTTCTGTTCCTAATTTAAATAGTTTCCATCCTTCTTCTGGATTGTAAGTGGCAACATAAGGTTGATTGTGATATTCATCTCTATGTCTAGTCCATAGTAATGCCAAGGATTGATTTTTTACTATAAAATCACCAGGAGAATTAGTTTCTCTTCCTACAATTTCTGGAAAAGTGTTATTCAAAAAAATCCATTCATTAAAACTTTCATTATAAATAGCGGGTGTGGCGTCTTCGTTTACGTATATATATGCAATTAATAATTCTCCTTCAGTCGTAAAAGACCAGTCGAAAACTGGTCCCATTGTATAGATACTTAAATATTGTGGTAGGTCTCGAAATGAAGGATAAGTTTCCCATATACCTTCTTGCAGGATGTTTACTGTACTTACAAGATCAAAAAATGAGTTCATAAAATAAATATATGAAATAGGCTTTTTTAAAGGTGTTAATCCTATTTCCACCTGATAATAAGATACTAATCCACCACCAATTATAGAACTGTCAAAAGAAGTTTTATTTAGATTTAAATGAACATAAATAGCTGCATTATCATGATATATCGTTAAGTTGTGGCTCGCGATGACAAAATGGATAGAACTATCATTCTCAACAACCATGTCAGAATACGTTCCGTTGAAAAATAATATGTTTGGATAAACATAAGGTTCAATTGATTGATTATTACTTGTTCTATGTAAAAAAATAACTGGAACAATTGTTCCAATTATAATAACTAGAGTTATACAGAGAACCAGTAACATTCGTTTTTTTTTTTGCACTTATTACACCTTTAAGATAATTCAATTACCCAGTCTATCAAATCATCAATATCTAAAGATCCATGACCTACACGGTAGGAATAGTAGTTTTGAGATTGTAGCATGTTATTGATTGGTTCAGCCACTGTCTCCCAAATTCTTCGTTCCTCTGATAATGCATATCTAATGAGTGGATCATATTCAGCAGAATTAAAAAGACATGCACAAAAATCAGCTGGGGTGAGAGGATTATATCGATCATTATAGTATCTCATTCTTGCTGCTAAATAAGCTGCGACTGCGACTAGAGGAGCAGCCATACTAGTACCTGTTGCTAGTATATCATCAACTTCTCCATCCTCATCTAGATCACATTTCATTTCTATTTTGTAAGCTGGGGCGGTTACAAGAACTGGAACTTGAGGTAAGGGAACATCTTGGTAAAAATAACTTCCAACATATAAACCACCAGTAGTTGGTGGAAGGGTTACAGACATACGATTCTTAGAATACTCTGTTTCTTCGGGTCCATAAATGCCTCCTACACCTATAATTTCATTTAAACAAGCAGGGGCCATTCTCCAATTTTCATAGTTCATCAACTCATCTGGATCTTGTTCTGTTAACGAAACTGAATTTCCAGAACATGCAACAAGTATACAATCATGGTCATAAAACAAGGTTTGTAATTCATCATAATAACATGGTGGGTCACCATAATAGTAAGAACCAAAAGACATAGATATCACCTTAATTGGAGAGCTTGTGTAAATATTGTTGAAATCTATAATCCAGTTTAGTTGATCTTCAATTATATTTCGGTCTAAAGTTCCATCAGATCTTTCTGTACATATGAAATTATATATGCTGGCATAAACATTTTTTGCTTGCCTTTCAAGCATTTGTATTATAAGGCTAGTCATTGCAGTACCATGGTCTGCCATATCATAAGCGTTATACCGAGACACATAATTACCATTCTTGTCGATTAGTTTTAAGTCAAGCCAATAATATGGAATTTGACTGGCAAAATAGTCCCATGTTGGTTTATCAAAGCCCGTATCTAGAATAGCCAATTTATATGAACCATAATTATATCTTAATTGTGGATTTGCACTAAATACGTCATCAATTCGTACCCACGAAATCGTTTGATCAGGATAACCATCACCACCAAGAATTGGGTTACCAAAGTATTGAAAAACTGAATTTTCTGAATCAACAGAATAGGCAAGAGCATAAATCTCTGCTAGATTGTTTATTCCAAAAAGAATAATGCATAAAAATAGTATTGAATATATTTTTTTCATAATTACCTCCTCATTTATTTTTGACACGATCATATCATATTTTATCGTATCAGTTAACAGTTCTTTTTTTATATTTAAATATTCCTTAATAAAGTAAGTGTATTAACAATTATCTTTATAAATATGTAAGAGAATTAACACTTTCCTTAATTCTTTTTATAAAGCATGACACAAAACCTCCTGATCACCTCTAAAGGCTACGAGAGTATATAAGAAAGGTGTACCAGAGAAAAGGGCATGTAAGGTCTCGAGTATATATAATGATGTTGATTAATAAAAACAATCCATTTAGACAAGATTTTGTAGCTGTAAACTAACCCCACACTATGTTTTTATATTTTATAGAATTTCATTGCTTGTGGAGCAGTTTAAGATATCAATTATTGGTAATCCAGGAGTAGGTAAAACCCAAATACTGAAAACTCTTTGTGGTAAAACAATATCTAAGGAATATGGTCAGAATATCGCTTCTAAAGAACTGTTTCTTGGAAAAAAGAAAGT
>BPTO01000197.1 GCA_023705985.1 Candidatus Heimdallarchaeota archaeon
AACACAGCTAAAAGTTTCAGCCAATGTTTAGTTGATATTTATTCTGTTTTGAAAGATAACATCATAATGAATGTTCTAGATGCGACTATAGCAATGGAAGGCTTTGGGCCTTCTGATGGAACCCCCAAAGAGATGAATCTAATTTTAGCAAGTAAAGACGCAGTTGCTCTTGATTCAATTGCTACAATGGTTATGGGTGAAAAACCCTTATCAATTCACACAACAAAAAATGCTATGCAAAGAGGGTTAGGAGTTGCAAAGCTTGAAGAAATAGAAATTGTTGGGGAGAAAATAGAAGATGTAAAAAGTAAATTTTCTATACCTTTACGAGTAATTTCGTGGTTACCTATCGGTAAATTTTGGGCATTACGCGCCAAACAACCTAAATATGTGGGTGAAGGATGTAAAGCTTGTCTAAAATGCCAAATGGTTTGTCCTGCGAGTGCTATTGTTGTTGACAAGGAAAATAAAGAACCAGTGTTTGATTACAAGAAGTGTATCTCCTGTTTATGCTGTTACGAACTTTGTCCTGAACATGCAATATATATGGGACACATGAAATATGGTAAAAAAATTAACGGAATCATCGCTCTGGTTATAATTTCAATAATAACAGGAGTTTTACTGGCTATATTCCTTTAGAATTATGATATGGAATTTTCTAGATATCGTGATAGAAGAGAAAACTTCACTTCAATAGAGAATAATTCTTTTCTTTCTAGATGTCAAATATAAAAATTTGGGACAATGTTAATTATGATGAGTTTCTGTTTCAAATATTAATGTTAATAAAACCCACATTGTTAGAATCATTTAAAACTTCTTTTTTAGTTAATTCTTTAAATACTCTGCAAAGGAATACATAAGGGAAAATATTCCAATAAAACCTAACACAAACAAAAAAATTACTGCAGATACATACTCTATTCCATACTCATTTGCAACTGTAATTCCTCCTCCAAAACCCGCACCAGCAAACCCAATTCCTAAAAATGCAAGTATTGTCGAAGTTAATTGTTTTTTATTTTCTCTTTTTTCATTGTTTTTTTCAACTTTAGTGTTTGAATTTTTGCTCATTTCAATCAGATAATTATTATCTACGATTTTTAATAAACTTTTCAGTCACATACTCTTTCTTTATGGTGCTATAATGACAGTTTTAATAATTTTACTAATAGCTGAGATCTGTTAACAAAACCTGATCATTTCACCAAAACAGGAATTAAAGGAATTATTTCAAATCCAATGATTCGGGAACTTTTTAAAGGTACATTAATTCTTGTAGCGTTTGAAACGTTGGATTTTTTTAACTTCAAATACTGTAATCAGTTTTTTAAAAGGTTCGATTCTTGTAAGAAGTACTTTTGCGTGACTTTTAATAATTAATTACGAATAATCTAACTAAGTCAGTATTTTTTTTGTTTCTTTTAATGACATATAAGAATCGAGTTGAGGGGCGTGTAATAATCCTTTATTAAGGCTCTCATAAAGAACGTTAGGATCTAATACTGAACCAATGGATTTTACTGCATTAAAAATAATCATTGCTCTTTTCATTAGCTCTTGCTTTCTTTTAAGAACATAGGGGTCCCAAATCATTTCTGGTTGACCCTCAAGGCATTTTGCTATTACTTGTTTTGCTATCTTACAACTCTCAATAACATTCTCTGGAGTTGCAGCATGATTAGCTTCACTATAACTTACAACATGAACAATTTGAGGATTAAGTTGCATTTGCAGCATTGTCGATTGAGCAAGTTGTCCTTTTGCCATATCTATGTCAACAGGATAGCTAAATAATCCGGTTCTTGTTTGCGTATAAACTGTAAAATTATCCTCTTGTAGAGATCCAATCAATTCTTTTTGCGCTAGCATTTTTGCTAAATCATCTCTTTGATTTATTTGAGGTGGTGTATTAAACATATACTGTGAAATAAATGATTTGACTCCCAGTTCTTTGCATATGAATGCTCCTAGAAATCCTGCAGCTACCGCAACTTCATCTTTAGCATCTCTCAGTGACCAATGATGTGATTCAAGAATCTCAACTGGGATATTTCTTTCTGCATGCCATTTTATTGCATCAAGATGAGCTTGAATTGAAGGTTTTAAACCCATTGGACCTCTACCATCCATTTGATTGAACCAAAAGATAGGAATTGCTGACCATGCATTATCTATCGAATCAACATAAAGCTGAGCTAAATCGATTAAATCATCAGTTCCTGCATAAGTCCTTAACAAAGGGAAATTTCCTGTCCTTGAAGCTTGATAAAGTTGTTCAAAATCTTCTTTGGTTCTAACAGGGACACCGCCTGCACCAATCCCAGTACTCATTCTTTCTGGATGGAAGAAATGCGCTTGTGCATTTTGATCAGTTCCTAAAGAAATAATATCAAGACATCTGCTGTTAGCAATCTTCTTAATTCCCTCAATTGTTTCGTCTAAAGAAGGTAAACAAAAATGATGCCTTAAAACAGGAAAAGGATACTTAACGTCTATTCTTTCTATGATTTGTTGAGGAAATATTAAATCTTTATCTTCTATTGCCTCTCCTCTAAGGTAAGCTGTTGCTCGTTCTATGTCATCTCCTTGAAAATAAGCATTAAAAAAACCGCTCTGTTTTTCTCTCTGAACAAACTCTGGTAATCCTCCTAAAATAAATTCTCTTTCACCCAATCCTTCTTCCACAATTCTTCTTTTCAAATCTCTTAGAACATTAATTCCGGCATCAGGGGTAAGTCTATAGCTAAAACCTACAATATCTGGATTATATTTCTTAATTGCATCAATAATCTGTTCAATATCTATTGCAGGACCTAAAAAAACTGTTTCATAATCTAGTTTTTTAGCTAATTGTAAGAATCTGTGAATTCCTGCAATATGAACACAATCTCCAATACAAGCTCCTAGAATTTTTTTCATTTTTTTTTATTCCTCTTTATAGCTATATTCTGTTAATGTTTCGAGCTCAGATACTCTCTTTAAATCTTCAAAAATTGTTTTAGGATTAAGACCTAACTTATATAGATTCCTACCTTGTCCTCGAAAATCAACTCTCAATTCACTTGATGCTATATTTATCAAATTATCAATATAACTTGTTTCAACTCCAACAGTTTTGCCAAGTTCAGAAAAAGGAACAAGACCAGTAGGAATGTCCTCAGTCAAATATCTCATATTGAGAGTTGTAGGAGCAAATAAACCTCCATAAGAAGGATTATTATGCAACGCGTCATAAAGATTATTTTCTTGAAGATCGTATCTTTCACATAACCATTCTCTTAAGGATTGAACTTCTACACCAAATTTTCTTGCAATGTTTCTTCTCTCTTCATCAACATGATCCATATATTCTACTACTTCTTTTGTTGCACCATCTCTGTAAAAATCAAATGTTTCTTGATTTTTTATTCTATCTCTATTTAACAAAGCTATTGCTGGATGGAAAACTGCACCAATATTTCCTAAACTCGTAGTAAGAAAGTTTTTTGCTGCATAAAATTGAGGATAGTTTTCATTTAAAAGAGAAATTACATGAGAAGTACGATTATAAGGAAGAACTGATACTGAAATAGTTTTTTTAACACCCTTTATATCACTTACACCAGGTTCTATGATTCTTGTGGCATAAATCAAGGTATTAGCTTCAGCTACATTAACATCTACCTTTAAACCACCTTCAAAAAGAGCATTCATGAATTCCAGACTGCCAAAAGTTCTGCCAGGATTTAAAACAATTGATTGACCTTCTTGAAGGTGAGGAGCTAATGCTTTAGCAATTTCGTAATGCCCAGTAGCTGTAGTCACGACCATAATTAAATCAGTTCCTTCAACAGCTTCTGAAATATCAGCGGTTACTAGATTTAACTTCCCTTTTGATCGAATTTTCCCTTGTAATTGAATTTTCTTTGTATTCAAAAGATGCTTAATTCTTTCAGGGGATCTATTGTATAGGTTGACTTTGTTTCCTTTACTAGCAAGAAAACCTGCAATCGCTTGGCCACCACAACCAGCTCCAATGATAGCAATATTCATATGGTAAACCACCTCTTAATCAAGAGGGGTGATTCAGAGGTATACATAGCATTTTTTGAAAAAAAGTTAAATTTACCCTTAAATTCTAGGCTATAAGACCTAATAAATACATTTGTACCCATAATGTCTCATTAATATATTCACTCGACAATAAATAAACATTCCTATAAAAAAACCGAATTATAGGACTAACCTTACCTTCTAAAACGTTAGATTTATCGAAATATGCGCCCTAGAAGGGATAATTATTCATCGTGGGCTTAATTTTATCTTCTAAATCGTCTGAAACCTTCAAAGATATGATTGTGCAAGTGGATATTATTGAAACTTCTTGTTCATTTTTTATACAGGTTTTAGAGTAATTGTCTTTTTTTCTTCCTTTTCTTTAAACACTTTTAACCTGATTTTATGTCTTAGTTAACCATAACAAAATTTGTATAAAAAATTCTTTTATGTGAAGAATTTATCCGATGAAGTGGAGGTGCTGGAAGACAAGTTCAGATACTTTTACTTCTATGTCTTATGTTTTTCATTCTCTGATAACCAGAATTTTTCCTTCCAGTCCTAGCTTCTCCTTTCCTCCGCCTATTTTTTCCAACCATTCATCGTATTTTCCATCCACAAACCTTTCTCCTTCAAACATTCTTCTGAATAAAGCAATCACCACCTGTGATCCAAATCCAGCTGCCAATCTTAACGCATAATCCACTTGCTTTGATTCTCCTCTTGAAAAATACAAATCATTTAATTCATCATCGAGTTCGGCTAAGTTTGCAATAGGTGGGATTAATCCCTTCTCCAGAGCTTTAATCGCTACTCCATCCTCAATGTTCGCACCCATTAAGTGGCCTGCAAGACCCTTAGTATTCGTTATAATGATATTACTCACTTTAGAGCCAAAGGTTGTCCTCAGCGATCCAATTTCTGCTGCTGTTCCCCCTCCTCTTGCCGGTGTGTAGGATTCATGAGACATAAATAGCATCGAAGTAACCATATCCTCTCTTTTTGATCCATATTCTCTTTCAATAGATGAGAAAAACTCATCCATTTCTTTTGATATATGATTTTTATCCATTCTTGTCCCAGTGTAAGCCGAATTAGACACTCTAGTACCCATTAATTCAACAATAGGTATAATTCCTCTTCTATTCGATGCTCTTACATCTTCCATAACTAATGCAACTGATCCTGCTCCCAGTATCATCCCCTCTCTTCTTTTATCGAAAGGTAATGCAGCATCTTCTACTTTTTCCTTAATAGAAGCCGCACCAATAGCTAAGAAACCTGTCCCTATCCATTCCATTGTTTGATCACTAGTTGGATTATCTGCTCCTAAAATAATTACTCGCTTGCATCTTCCTCTTTTTATCCAATCTTCAGCTATAGATATCGCTTGTGTAGTTGATGCACAAGCTGAATTGATTTGAGTATTTGGTCCTCTAGCACCTATTATCTGAGCAAATTGAGAATTAGCCATAACCAAGATTTTCAGCAGAAATTTACGATTGAACTCAAACTCTTCTTTTTCCATTTTATTTTTTATAAGTAGTTCTTCAATTTTTTCCCTCTCTGAGGGGTCAGAAATGAGCTCCTTCAACTCCTTAAACAATTTATTTTGATCTTCCCTCATTTCTCTTCTTGTTTTATCAGAAACATAAGAAGAGACTTCCTCAATTAAACTATTGAAACTTGGGAAAGCAGAGGCAAAGATTACTCCTGTTTCATCCCTCATTTCTTCTGGTAATGACCAGCTGACAATTCTTTCTCCATTTTTCTCTTTTTGAGGAATCAGAGGAATGTGCGCATCCTTAAGCGCTTCAAAACCAGCCCCTATTGCTAATTGCGAGGTGGTATCAAGAACCTCAAGTATTTGTTTGCTTATTCCGTAATCTCGTGCTAAATCCATTTTTCCTATTTGTGAAGCTAGTTTAACAGACTTGGATACATCTTCAATAGCTATCTTACACTTTTTCCCATTTACTAGTTTAACTTGACTTACTTTTTTATCACAGATTGCTTCTTGAATCTTTATAGGGATTTGTTCGATGAAATTTTTTCCTTTTAATATGGCATCAAAGTTGTTATGATCAAAAACAAATCTCTCTCTACCTGGAAGACCTATTCCAACACCAGTAATCCCTATCTTGCTAGTTAGCTCGTTTAGTTTCGAACTCTCTATTTTTCCCATTTAAAATTCCTCTATCACTATTTAGTTTTGGTATATGTTGAACCATAAAATTTACTGGTTTTCTAAATAGCTACAATAGATAATATATAGATAAGAGTATGAGGTGATTTTATTTTTATTTATAAAAAGATTTTGTCATCTAGCTAAATTGTGAATCATAATAAATTAAGTAAGAAATATCAAGATAAATAGAAG
>BPTO01000198.1 GCA_023705985.1 Candidatus Heimdallarchaeota archaeon
TAATTGTTTTTTGTTACAATTCCCTGAAGCAACTATATTTTGGATAATAATTTCTGGTTCCTCTGTAATAATTACGCCTACTTTTTTCAATATTTCAGTTATTCTTTTCACACCAATTCTTACATTTTCAGTGGTTTTTGCCCCTGTTAATACGAGTTTTCCTGAACTAAAAACAAGACTTGAAACTTTGGGTTCCTTGATTTTTAATATAACTCCTGGGAATTTATCAGGATAAAAGCTTATATCTACTGCTTCATCATCTATAAGATTCTGATACATTTCTTCCAATTTTATAGATGTGTACAAGTCTACTGATGCAACAATGTTTTGAATCGTTATATTGAATTCAGGTTTTGTCATTTGAAACCCTTGTCAAATTAAAAGCATATTCACACTTCATTTAAGCATGTAAGTATTTTGATACGTACATATACCTGCTATTCCACCAAGAACTAGTAGAAGAAATATAAAAGATAATAACTACAACCATTGAAGAGTATATAACAAAAGAAAAGAAATAGATATTAGTCTTTAAAAGAAATAGAATTCAAAATAGCAGATAGAATTTGGAAATAAGAGAACTACTATTATATTCACAAGGAATATTGCTCTAATATCTTAACCTTTCTATCAAAACCTTCCTTGTTAGTTCCTTATTGTATTTCTCAGTCATTTCACTAAAAACTATTCTATTCTTTCTTTACCTTCCTTGAGATTATCCTTTTGAGTAATAATGGGACTACTAACATTAGGAGAGTAAATGTAAAGCTTAATTGATTTTCATCTGTAGTAGATTCAACTGAAGTGTGTTCAGTTGTAGTATATTCAGCAGGTTCATCGAGAGGATATAAATCAACAGAGTTAGCTTCACCATCAATAGAATAAGCACCTGTTCCCGACCAATCTGACCAGTAATTCCCCTCTTTTGTAGCAGTATCATGCCAAAAGCTGTCAGTACCGGTATCACGAGCTTGGGATGTTCCTCCTAGATTATTGTCTACAAAGGTATTATGGTGAATAAGATTATTATCAGAAGCAGAATCTAAGACTACACCACATTCTTCATTTTCTTGTAGAAGATTGTAAGTAACGACACAAAAATCAGAATCGCCAAGTATGATACCAAAGTCGTTGTTGCTACACGTGTTGTTGATGACGGTCGAACTATCAGAAGAGGAAAGAAAGATGCCTGCCCATTTATTGCTGCAAGTGTTGTTTACAACAGTCGAACTATCAGAAGAGGTAAGCCAGATACCTCTGCCATTATTGCTACACGTGTTGTTTGCCACCGTCGAACTATCAGAAGAGTCAATCTTGATGCCATAGACGTTATTGTTGCACGTGTTATTGATGACAGTTGCTGTTCCTTCAGCTACATCATCGATATAAATGCCATATAAGACTGCGTCAACATAGCAGTTACGAACAGTAAAATATTTAGTTGTACCAGTAATATAAATACCGACTCCACTAGTTGTCATAATATAGTAACCTTCAATGATGTAAGGATTCTCAACAGATCCTACACCAGGAAAAACCTCAAAAAAGCTATCAAAAGTAATAGAAATAGGATCATGCGGTGACAACTCTAGTGAAGTAGGTCCATAATCATTCTCTTCTACAGAATTTTGTACATTGATATTCGATGCGTAGATTGACAATGTCAGTATTAGTAGAATTATTATTGTTTTCTTTTTCATTAAATCACACTTAGTTAAACTCTTTATCTAATATATGTCTTGTGCAACGAAGAAGATGACAGAAATAGGATTTTAGACTTCTTGAAATGACATTCGTCAGCTTTTTTGTTTCTTATTTTCTTTTGTAACCTTTTCTGATTTCTTCTTTTTCCTTTTATCAAAAAGAATCAATATACCTGCTATTCCTCCAAGTGCTAGTAGAAGAGCTATAAACGATAATATCCACAACCACCAAGGATAGTTGTTGGCCCAACTATTACAGATAACTGCAACTGAAAGAGTCATTAAAATTGCTATAGGAGCTGTTTTTTTAATCACTTCCCCTTCAATGCCAACTTTATCGATAACAGCTGCAGCATTCTGAATTTTTGCAGGTGAGAGAACAGAAGCTAACCCCCCACCTATCCCATTAGCTGTTCCAACAGCTAAAGCACTTATTCCCAAGGTCATAGCAGTTTGCTGATGATAACTTGTAAACATTGCTATTGCTGAAGTTTCAGAACCAGAAATAAATCCTCCAAATAGGCCTATGAAGGGTACAATTAATGGGTAAAATTTTCCAAATCCAATTGCTGAAGCTTCAGAAAGCACTTTGATCATGTTCGTACTAGAATCGGCTACTGCTGACCAATTTGAAGGATAAGATTGCCTCCCAGAATTAATCATCACAAAAGCAATAGCAAAAAAAATAGCAGCAGCAAAAACTGGTCTGACAGATCTTTTACTCCACACTTTCAGTGTTTCTTTTAACTGTGTTTTTTTCCAACCTAGAAAAGGAATTGACCCCAAAGTAGCAATTAATACCCAGAAGTAAGCATGAGAAAAGGGTGAAGTATTGATTTGACTACCTTGAAGTGTTATAGGTAACGATATTTCATTTTTTAGGTAATTGAATATTGTTGGTATTAAATTTGTTACACTCACAAAAACTATGAGAATTAACCATGGAGATAATGCTCTGACAAGAGACATTGATCTATCCGTTTCTTTTTCTTTTTCTGTTAAGACTTTTGAATCAATAATTTTTATTTTTTTGAGTTTAGCAACAAAGATCAACGCTAAAGCTGTTACAATTCCTGCAATTACACCTGTTAAGGTAACAATCCCTAATTGATTGCTTACTATTGCCGAGCATCCTGCAGTTAAACCCCCTATCAAACTGAAGGTAAGCCCATCTTTGCTAAAAAGTAGTTTTCTACCTCCCGCTAACCATAGCATACCTAACCCTATTCCTGTTGTTATCAGTGGCATATAATATGAAAAAGCAATACCAGAAGCTGTCAATGTAATTCCCATAAAATCAGCAAAAAAGGATGCAGGAACAGCTAATAAAGCGTAGGTGCATAATGGGTCATATCCTATTGCAGGTAAAGCTACAGCTGCAAAAGACGAGTAACCCATCGCAGCTAAAATTGGTGGTAACATTGTTACTGGGGTTGCACCGATAGAAACTAGAAAAGTTCCAAGGGCTAAATTTATTATCATTATTTGAAAGGCTTTATTTCCTCCACCAATTTTTTTGAATGATACCACTATCTTAGCCAACGCTCCTGTTTTTTCCATATAAGTCATCATCAAAATGGAAGTTAGAACCATCAATGATATTGGGAATGACTTAATTATTCCAGCAAGTGATGCAAGGAGAGACACTTTCCAATCTGTTTTAAAATAGAATATGGCTAGAAGTATAATTGAAACGAAAATTACTACTCCGACAGTATCAGCTTTTAAACGAAAAATAATTAAGAGCATAATTCCAAGAATAAAAGGTATTAACATTAACAGAACGTCGACAACAAGACTCACGGTAGTCGTTTCATATTTGTAAATAAAAATATTTGTACATGAAAAGGCTTATTATTCTTTTCTTGTTTATTACTATAATTATTACAGTGATGCTTATGGGCGATAATGAAATTACTGATTTTATTAAAAATCAAATAAAACTTGAGCACGAAATCATTTAAACTGCTAAAGATTCTGTTAAAGATGTTAAAAATGAGTTAATAAAAGAGCTAATTCTTGCTATTGCAATTGATTCAGAGAAACATGCTAGCTTACTTAATGCTCTCCTTACAATAAAAATCACTACAACACCATTTATCTCTGAAGAAAAAATGAAAGAACTAGCAACTAACATCCAAAAACATATTGATCTTGAAGCAAAAGCAATTGAAACATATAAAGAACTTCTAACATATAGTAGCGATGAAAAAGAGAAAATCATTATTAAAACTATTTATCAAGATGAATTGCGACACCATGCATTACTTAAGAGGATACATAAAACAATAGTGGAGGTAGAAACTCTAGTTATTGACGATGAGATGTGGAATCTTTTGATGGAAGATGTAATTCCAAGATTTTAATCATAATTCGAAAAAGTAAGTGATTTTATGGAAATAGAGGAGAGAATAGAATTTTTCAAAAAACAAATTAATCTTGAGAAACTAATTATTGAAACAGCTGAAAAATCAGTAAAAGGCGTGAAAAACGTTTTAATCAAAGAATTAATACTTGCTATAGCTATTGACTCTCAAAAACATGCCAACTTACTTAAAGCTCTTGTAGCACTGCATACACTCCCAACTCCTATGATTAAGGAAGAATTATCTGAAGAGTTAGCTGCAAATATCCAAAAACACATTGATCTTGAAGCAAAAGCAATTGAAACATACAAGGAATTGTTGACTATAACTGTTGATGAGAAAGAGAAGATAATTATTCAAACTATACTTAAAGACGAGATACGACATCATAAAATACTGAAAACGATACATGAAACAATAGTGAAAAAAGAGACACTCACTGAAGAAGCACTATGGCAAATGATGTGGGATGATTCGGTTTCGCATGGAAGTCCAGGCGGATAATAACTTCTTAATGTTAAAAGAATGGAAAATAGAATAAAGAGAAACTTTGCTCTTATTTCTTATCCCATTATTTTTCTTTAACAATTTCCATATTTCTGTTTGGTGTTGGAATAGATGTGGTTTTTTGTTCCACTGTAGATTTCTTTCGTAAATCTTTTCTAAGAACCTTACCTAAGGTTGTTCTAGGTAATTCTTGGACATACTCTATTTGTCTAGGAACTTTGTATGCTGCAAGATTTTTCTTACAGTATTCTCTTACTTCTTCCAGAGTTAGTTCTTCATGTCCTGGTTCAGCTACTAGATAAGCTTTGACTAGTTCTGAATGTTTATCATCTTTGATTCCAATTACTCCAGTCATGTTGATTGCTGGGTGAGCATATAGAACTTCTTCAACATCTCTTGGCCAAACTTTGTAACCAGAGACAATAATCATATCTTTTGCTCTATCAACTATTTTGAAGAAACCCTCTTCGTCAGTTGTAGCAATATCTCCTGTTCGAAGCCATCCTTTAACTAACACTTTTTCACTTTCTTCTTTAGCATTCCAATATCCTTTCATCACGCAGGGACTTCTGATCCAAAGTTCTCCTGTTTTACCATATTCTTGAATCTCTTCTTGAGTATCTAAATCAACTAGCATTGCTAAAGTATTAGATATTGGTAGACCTATTGATCCGATTTTTCTTTTTTCTCTATTCGCTGGATTAATATGCGTTACTGGAGAACTTTCGGATAAACCATATCCTTCGATTAAAACTGTACCAGTGACATTTTCAAACTTTTGTGTGGTTATTAGAGGTAATCCTTCACCACCAGAAATACATAGAATCAATGAGGATAGGTCATACTTTTTTATATCAGGGTGTTCAGCTAATTTTTGGAAGAGAATAGGTACTGCATTCATAAAATGTGGTTTCTGTTTGCTAACCACATCTAAGATGTTTTTCAAGTTTCTTGCATCAGGAATCAGAAGAACTAATGCTGCTGTGAATGTTCCCCACAAGAACGAAGCAGATAGACCAAAAATGTGAGAAAAAGGTAAAACACCCATCATTCTATATTGCTCTTTAGGCTTTACAATCCAATTATCCCATACAGCGATCATATTAGATTGAGCTACTAGATTGAAATGTGTTAACATAGCACCTTTCATGATTCCTGTAGTTCCGCCTGTATACTGCAAAACAGCTACATCTTCTTTTGGATTCATTTCAGTTACTATTCTAGTGTTTTTACCTTCCTTTACAAGTGCTTTGAACCTTTGTTCGTTCTTTATTTTGGGATTCTTAATACCTATAAAGAGTTTGTAAAGAACTTTTGTTATAGGTGGTAATTCTTCTGCAATTGAAGATATGATAACCTGTTCTAATTTTGTTTCGTGTTGAATCTCTCTGATTTCATTAAGAAACATATCTAGTGATATTAGAATCTTAGCTTCACTATCTTGAAGTTGATATCTGATCTCTTTTGCGGTATATAGAGGGCTTATAGCTGTAATAATGACCCCTAAAGATAAAGTCGCCCAAAATGATATCACAAATTGAGGACAATTAGGCATTAAGACTGCTACTCTGTCTCCTTTTTTCACTCCAAGTTTTTTAAGAGAATTTGCAAATTTATTTACTTGTTCTTCTAATTCTTGATATGATTTTAGTTTTTCTTTAAAATATATTGAAGGACGTTCAGGATAACTATCAGCTGATTTTCGAAAAATATCTATTAATGCTATATCAGGAATAGACATTTTATGAGTTATTCCATCACAATATTCCCATCGTTTTTGCTCCATAAAA
>BPTO01000199.1 GCA_023705985.1 Candidatus Heimdallarchaeota archaeon
CATACCATGAACCAATGGTGTAAAACATCCCATAGTTGTTAGATTCACAGGTATTATTAGCTACAAGAGTATTAAAAGAATCTTTGTGATAAATCCCATATCTATTATCTTTACAAGAATTATTGACAATGGTTGAGTAGGAGGAACCTTTGAGTGAAATCCCATAATATGTATTATTAAAGCAATTACTATAACTAAGAGTAACATAGGCAAGACGAAATTCTATTCCATATCCATTTGAAAAACAGGTGTTATTAGCAGCAAAAGCGCTAGTATTCCAAATAATCAGTCCTACAAGCGTGTTGTTGAAACAAGTGTTATTGGTAACCACGGATTCAAAACATCCAATCACGCAAAGACCATCTAAATTACTCTCACAAGTATTATTAGCAACAATTGAAAATACACAACTATCTAATTTAATACCATAACGACTATTATTCTTACAACTATTAGCCATAACAGTGAGATTATACGAGGAAATAATACGTATAACATTAATGCAGTTAGTACAAGTATTATTAAATACAGTGGCTGTTTTTTCTCCTGCCTCTTCAATATAAATCCCATAACTTGAAGCAGTGACTTGACAATGTTGAATAATAAAGTGTTTAGTGGTATTGAAAATACTGATTCCGTTCCTTTCGTCAGTGATGATTGTGTGATTTTCTATCCTGTAGGGGTCTTCTTCTGTACCTTTACCTGGGAAACCAAGATCAATGAAATCTTGATCAGAGGTAATGTTGATAGGTTCTTGAGAGGAAAGGAGAAAAATTGGTTGTAGGGGGATGGTCGAACCACTAGCTATTTGAAAGGGTATTGGATTGTTTATTTCAAGAAGTAGAAGGAGAAATAGAAAGGCTAGAGCTAAGTTATTTCTGAATTTTAAAGGAATCAAGCACTCTATCATTTTCTTTTCATCTCATTTCTATCTTTTCAAACTTTATTTGTTGCTAATAATGTGTTATGTTCAATCATTCATATACATTGTGTCATCAAGCATGTATTGGTAATTTCATTATAATAACAGTTGAAAAAGAGAGAAGAGAGATGTGACATTGTTAACATCATTAGGGGAAGGAACCTCCCAAGGATAGCTGTTTGGGTCATAAACATTAGTTCCTCGCAGTATTTCAATATAATCGGATCACACATCTCCATCAGTATCTACATCCAGAGGATCTTTACCCCCAGACGTACTCATCTAAAGTTCTAAGAACATCTTTTCCAGTAATCTTTCTGCTGTTCATCAAATCTCAAAATACCATAAAAGAAGTATTCAAGATATTTCAGGATAGAATTTTCATTCTAATATCTTCTTCTTTAGTAATTTAGATTTGTTTCAAGAATGATATTTAAATATGTTATTACCTCTTCTTATAGCGTATATTCATCGGTAACATATAACTTATCTAACCTTCCCAGTCCAAATATTGCAAAAGCTGTGAAAAACATGAACAACCAAAAAAAAGTAAAAAGAAGGAAGGAAAGTGATCTAAGGGACAAACCCTCCTCCTGGAGGACCTCCTGGGGGATCATTTGGAACTAAGGGGTTAGTGCCCATCAAAACAATTTCTTTATAATCACTAAAATAATCACCATCAGTATCAGAATCAAAAGGATCGGTTATGTAACCGTGATTTTCTCCTTCATCATTATAATCCCCATCACCATTGAAGTCATAGACACCATAAGCTTCTTCGTAGTTAGTTAATCCGTCTCCATCATAATCTGAGAGGGGAGTGTCACTATGATCAAGAGGGTCAGAACCACAGTATACTTCCACTCCATCATCCCATCCATCATTATCGGTATCAGGATCGTTCCAGAGGGTATAAATGAACTTAACTTCAAAACCAGTATATAAACCATCATTATCGTGGTCTGTCCAACCATCACTACCATTCAATGGATTAAATGTCACACCTTGATATGAATGAGTGGTTTCCCAGCCATCCTTAAGGTAATCATTATCAGTATCAGGGTCCAATGGGTCAGTATTGATGATATATTCATCAAAGTTGGTTAAACCATCATTATCAGGATCCAAAGAAGCATCATTGACTAAAGGATCGAGACTGTTATCTACTTCCCAACCATCAGGAATTAAATCATCATCAGTATCTGAGTCGTAGGGATCCGTGTCATTTTGAAATTCCTCAAAATTAGTCAATCCATCATTATCAGGATCAAAAGCACCATCATCAATATTTGTTGGATCTAAGAAATGGTTGAATTCCCACCCATCAGGTATGCCATCTCCATCAGAATCACTGTATAGAGGATTTGTACCCCACACTTCTTCTTCTGCGTCTAATAGTCCATCTCCATCAGAATCAGCTGGAGTGTACTGATTAGTAGCATATTCAATAGCATTATAAATATTAACCATACCATAACCTAAAAACTGGGGATTGTAACCAACAGTAAAACAATCTTTTTTAGCTGATTCTCTTAAAATATATCTTACTTCACCAGGAGAAAGATTAGGAAAAGCTTCAAGAAGCAAAGCACAAACACCAGCAACATGAGGTGCTGAAGAAGAAGTTCCACCAAACAAAGCATGGTCGTTATTAAGATAGGTGGTGTATATATTATCAGTTCCACCAGGAGCAACAAGTTCTAGATCCCATCCATAGCTACTATGTATCCATCTTAAATACATATCTTCATTACTTTGATCTTGTTCTACGGCACCTACACCTATCACACTTTTAAAACTCGCTGGACACGAGAGATAACTATTACCTTCATTTCCTGCTGCAGCTACAAGAGTAATACCTGCTTGATAAGCTTTTAAACAAGCAGTTACGAGTTCTGGGTGACCAGACACAATAGAACCTACACCGAAACTCATAGATATAACTTGCATTCCGTTGTCAATTGCCCAATAGATAGCATCAATGATATAATCTTCAATCAGTCCTGTTGGTCCTCCAACTTTAAGCATATAAAGGTCAACTTTTGGTGCTACACCTATCGTTCCCCATTCGTTGTAAGCAGCAGCAACTATTCCTGAACAAGCAGTACCATGACCAAGAGTATCCTCTGGAATGTTATCACCATCTACAAAATCCCATCCACCTTTATACGTTCCAGCAAAACCATTATATTCAACAAAATCATAATGATCTGTGTCGATACCAGAATCGATAATAGCCACTTTGATACCATTACCTGTTATTGTACCTGGCTCCGTACTTATACTTGTTGCATCCTCCTCTCCACCCCATATTCTTTCAGCATCAACATCGTCTACACCCCAATCAAGGGTGTCTTCATCATACCATATTCCTAAAGAATCCTTTTCTTTCATAGGTATACTTGAGTGTTTTTCTTGCAAGTATAAGTATTCAGTTTGCTGTCCTGCTTGCCACTCGCTGTAAACGATTTTTGTAGATTTGTTAAAGATTTGAGTGTAAGAAACATTGTATGATACATTACTTGTTACCAATACTGGTACTATTAACAACAACATTACTAGTGTTAGTGACATTGTTTTAATAGAACGATTATTATTTGTTTTATGTGTTATCATGTGAATCGTTAAATCAAAGTAAATTACTTATTTAAACATTACTATGACTAATTTTTCATGTTAAACTTAACTAGACGGAGTCAAGTTTAAACTGAAAAAGGAAAGAATAAATCGATACGAAATGATTTACGAAATATTGTAAAGAAGAAAAAAAGTACTATTGCAAACCATATGGAAAGTTTCTTGATTTAGTTATAGTTTTGGAACTGTCAGATTTTGCTATGATTTATCCCTCTAAAATATTCTTCACCTTTCAACTAGATTTTGATAAAACTATTAAGCTCATTTGCTGTTCTAAGATATCTTACTCTATCATCTTCTCTCTTTTCTTCCCTATTCCCCGTTTCTAAAGTAATGTCAGAAATTAACTTTGACAATATTGTCATCTAAAGATTATGGGAACCCAAACTCATCAGTTGTGCGTTGTCAAAATATCAAATTTCGTTAAATCTCTTTGAATGGCTGCAATAAAGATTATAAGTTTTCAATTTCTCCCAAACCTGATTACAAAAAATAAAAAGAAATAAATTAATAGATATAGCTTTTGAATCCTTTCTTTCTCAATCTCTTCAATCCTACTTTAAATACTCTTATTGCTACCACATAAAGCGCTATAGATGACACTATCAGCAGTAGAAATTCTACCCACAAAGGATAGATCGTCTGGTACTCTCCTAAGAATATTACATATCTTGACAAATCAAAGACGTAAGTATGTGGAAAAATCGAGACAAGTCCTATTCCTATCCATCCCCCAATCTTTCCAAACAGACTCAGATATCCATGCACGGGGAAATATACTCCACATAAGAATTGTATTATATTTCCTAGAACTCCTAGGTATCCTCGAAAGTTTTTACTTAGTGAATAGAACGCAGAAAATAGCATTGATACTGAATACAGACAAACAGCTGATAAAAGTATAAAACCTAAATAGCTCAATAATGCCACAAAAGAGATAGTTTTTACTACCAACACTGTTAATCCTATTAAGAAAGGCAATGTTACTGTGAAGTCAATTAAGAACAATGCGCAGTATATCCCTCCTATATATTGAGTTATGCTTATAGAATAGTGTGATACATATTCAAAAGCGTCCCATTGGAGCATTGCTAACATTTTCATAGGCGTTCCACTTCTACTTGCCATCACTAAATATTGCATGAAGAAGCCTGTCAACAGATAAATAGCAACATTTCCTATTCCTATAGCGTTTCTTGCTTGTTCACTGAAAGCATATATCATACCCATCGCAAAGGCTGTTAATAGTGAAACTAGAATAGCTGTTATTCTGCCCATCCAAATTCCCTTTAACCCTAGAAAATACTTTATTTCTCTCTAGAAATTAATATAAAACGTTCTCATCTTTCCTCCTCCTGTTCCAATCTTTTTAACGCGTCCTGAAGGTTTGGTTTACCAACTTCTATTAGTGGAAAATAGGAATATTTCTTCAACAAAGTAATAAGATTAGAAACTATATCATAAGCATGAGAACATCGTAATCTAATAGTTCTATTCGAAGATTTATCAGCTATTCCACCATCTAATTCCTGTAATTCGAAGAAAAACTCGTTAAACTTTGTTATTCGATTAAACTTTTCGTCAAATTTAATATCAATTATTTCATACTCTAAAAGTCTTTTAGATATAATTCTTGGTCTTCCGATTTCGACTATTTTACCTCCATGAAGGATGGCTACTCTATCTGATAGGGATTCTATTTCAGCAAGGTTTTGCGAAGTTAATAGAACAGATTTCCCTTTTTCAACATATTCTTTCAAGTAATCGTAAATATTGCTAGTAACTGTGGGATCTAAACTTACTGATATTTCGTCTCAAAAAAGCATTGAACTTTCAGGAACTAATCCTATGAAAATATTACATAATTGCATCTGTCCCCCACTCATAACAGATATTTGTTTGTCGATAAAATCTCTCTCAGGTGAAATAGCATCCACCAGTTCATCAATTCTTTGATTAATTATTTTTTTCTCCTTTCCCTTTAAACTACCACTGACTCAACCCTTTTTTCTAATTCTTAATGGATTACTACAATGAATTGGAGTAGTCAAATAGTGTTCCATAGTTGTGAAGATTGGCATATGCTAAAAAGTTTTTACGTCTAAACACGAAACAATTCAAACGATTTTTAAAGTAAAATACTTACTTCTCAGATTCATATATAGAAGATTCTTCATCTGGTGGGAGATTTACTCTCATATTAACATCTATTTTATTATTCTCTTCTTGTTATCTGCATCTTTGTTTTCAATTGTTATTTCTCCAAAAGAAGTTTTTCTCTCAGTTTTTTTGTTTTACGAGTTGAATTCCTCTTCCCATTAATATTCACATCTTTTTCTTCAACTGCTTTACAATTAGTATAGAAAAAGATACCAACCATTTTTGTATGATACCATGCTCGTACTGAAAAAAAATAAAGAACAATCAATAATTGCTGTTTTTTTCCAAGAATTTCCCTTCCCTTAAATAGTCTAGAGAAAATTTAAATATAGATTAAATTGTAGCACTTGAATCCATTATCAAATGGTTTTTTCATTTTCATGTCATAAATCCCAAAAAGGTTAAGGAAGACTTAAGAAATTGGTAACAGATAGAAATTAGCTTTGCAATAAATTTCTCTTGTCTTCAATTTCAGCTTGAATAATATATAATTAGTGTTTCTTTCTTGAACTCCAAAGTTTCCTCACAATAAGAACAAGGGGAAATATGAATAAGAAAAGAGGTAGTGCTAAGAATTCATCAATTGTTGGAAATCCTGGTGATTCATAAAGCGGGAAGGGGTCATTAACATTAGCG
>BPTO01000200.1 GCA_023705985.1 Candidatus Heimdallarchaeota archaeon
GACCACCGAGATCTACACTCTTTCCCTACACGACGCTCTTCCGATCTTTGTATCTAGATTTCTACAAATATTTCATAAAGAGAGATTAGAAATGTCTAATTCTTTATCTTATACTGAATGGCTTTCAAAAGTTAAGATGAAGTAGTTATAAGACGCCATTAGAAGGGCTGCCAATCTTTGCTACCTTTTATTATTTCACATTATAAGAAATGATTTTAAACCATCATTAATGAGTTTATAGGATGAAAGAAAACAAGGAAAATATTCTACTCACAATACAAGAATTATCTTAATCACTCATGAAATTAGTTGACAAAGTTAAGAATGGATATTATGAGTATGACACTTGGTTGGAGGATTTAAACTTGATAATCAACCAAATTACAAATTATCAACTAAGCGTAAAGGTGCCTAAGAAGATCTGAATAAGAAAAGAAATTACATTATCTAGAGGTACTCTGGGATTTGAAGAAACTGTAAAGAATATTCAGAATGATTTAGCAAAGATGATAAAATGGTATATTTTTACTATTCCTCATTCTAAGCAAAAAGAATTTTCTGAACTCTAAGCTCGTTATGATTGAAAAGGATAAAGTATTGAATCTTAATAAAACGCTTATTAAGGAAACAGTAGAAAGAAGTTATAGTTTTGAATTAGAACATTGTCCAATAATATCAAGAGAAAAAACAATTGGAATAATTGATAGCTTTCCGGACAACACAATTTTACCTTTGAGAATTCAAAAAGAATTACAAATAGAAAAAGAGAGAGAAGAGGAATATGATGAAGAGGAAACAGGAGTGGAGGAAGAAGAATATGATGAAGAGGAAGCAGGAGTGGAAGAAGAGGAATATGATGAAGAGGAAGAGGAATATCTAAAAAAACAAGCAGAATTTATAGGAGATGAAATAGAAAAAAGATTGTGGAAGGTTCTATCAGAGTTTTTTGATAAGAAGGGATGAAAATGACTCTATATTGCTTAGAATCGTAATTTTACCGTCCATATCTCAATGAGAAATTTACTACACTAAAAGTTATGTCTTTATACTAAAATGTTTATTAATTAAACAATGGAACTTCGAGAAAAAGCACTGAATCAAATAATTAATTATGATAACGGATATGATTATCATACAACTGATCCTTCTCAATTGAAAGTTGATTTTTTTAAAGGATATTGGAGATATTATTTAGAATTGGGTATTGCTTTTCTTGAGGGTAGAATCGAAAAAAAATTCATTCCTTGTCAAATGTACGGGAGATTATCCATGATTCAGGAGTTAAAATCTAAAAGATTATTCAAAAATGAAGAAAAATACGCGGAAGTTGGGGGGATACCTGGAGATGGTTATTCAACATCCTTACAGTTTTCTGATGGAACTCATAGAACAATTGTTGCGCTTAGTTCTCTGAGGAAAGAAGATAGGTATTTTGATGAAGCTAAACCAATATCAACTAAAGATTTGATTGAATGGGCTGAAGAGAAGTTTCAAAACGAATTAATGAAAGATGAAAAAGAAGTTATTTGTGTTTCAAAAAACGGTATATTAGTTAATAAAAATCCTGTTGAAATGCTTCCTTTTCCTTCTTTTGAAGCTGAAGAAAATGATTAGAACAACATTGATAATTTACTGAGTTTTAATATGTTATATTCTGATATTTTAAATAATAGATTTAAGATATATTCGTTAACATTTATCTTCTCATTTTTCAGATATTCGGAAAGGGGAATTTCATTGTTTAAATATTCAAATCTTTTTTTTACAACAATGGATTCTAATCTGTACTCTGATTTTCAATTAGGAATGATACAAACAGAAACTGAGAAAGCTTATTTTACTTCTATTTTTAAATTAACAGATGACCCCGTCTGGATTCCTAAGAGTGTTGTTGAACCTAAGACTATGAAACTCAAAAAATGGTTTATCAATCAATTACAACACGAACTCAAAACCAATAAACAAACAACTTTAGCTGAGTATTTTTCTACAAAGTAATTTTGTAGGTTCATCCTCCAATCATCTGAAGATAAAAAAGGAAAAGAGATAAAAAAAAAAGCAATATGAACTTTATCATTCTAATATACTCCATAAGTTTGGAGTTTTTGCTTGTAGTTGCTTATCGTTTGTTCTAACACTTTTTGATTAATCCAGAATATTTCCCTTATCAAGTTTAGATAAAGACGATATTTTCTTTTACTACATGTTAATGAGAGTAATGATAATACAATTACTAGTGCATGTTCCTCTAGTTCAACTTGTTCTTCATGTTCTACAGACTCTTTCGCTATTTCCTCGATACTATCGAAAAAAGTCTTTTCTAACTTAAATTTTGTCTTAAAATGCTTTATTATTTCCTTGATTTTCTCTTTTACTCCCTCTAGAACTACATTCTTTTTTCCTCTTGTTTTCTTCTCTGAACTTTCTATTTCTGTATTAAAAAAAATTTGCACATTGTTAGAAGTTCCCAAACCGCTTAGCAATGTGCATTTATTATTTGATCCTCGAACCATTTCTATAGCCATGTCAACTTATTCTTTCTCCTTTTCTTTTTAATATTTATCGTACCAGATTGCAGTTAGGTTGCAGTTTGTCTCCTTTTTTCGTTAACGCTTATAATTATTTATTCTTATCAAAATAACTAACATTAAAGAAAAAGATTTTTCAAAGATATTTACCTCTAATCTTTCTAAAAAGATTTATATTTCTTTAGAAATAATGTTCTTGTTCTAATTAGTTTCTGAGGAGTTATTGTAAATGGTAAGTACTGGAATTATCTTAACCATTGTTTTCGGCAGTTTAGGGTTGATAATAGCTATTTTTATTCCTGCTTTTTCTTATTACTTTAAATATAAAGAAAAATTGCATCAACTAGGGTTATTCATTCCTGCTAAGTCGTTAAGAGAAAAATATGATGATAAGACTCGATGTCCTACTTCATTTGTTCAAAAGCTCTTAAGTGTAGACCCAGAAATGAGAGAAGAATTCGTGCATTTTACTGGTAGAGAAGAAAAATTACTGGAAAAACTAAAACAGAAGAAACTCAAAATAATAAGTGGAGAGAAGAGTAGAGGTATTAGTATTACTGCAGAAGCAGGTGTAGGGAAAACTCGCACATCACTAGAAGTCATTCGTGAATTAGTTAGAACTGATCCGTTTTACAAAAAAGTCTTACTTCTCTTTTTCCATCCTGGAAGTAACATAGAAAAATTCAGGATTCATCGAAAGCTTTTCATTAGGAAATATCCCTTCCTCTTTCTTTTCTTTGATGATATTGATAAATATGCCCAGAATCCTTATTTGTCAAAACTTATCAATGATTTACGAAGAGTATCCAAACACACCTTCCTCCTTTGTACTTATCGTACAGAAGGATGGGAAAGAATTAAAGATAGTGAGTACAGTAGAATAATACAATCACTTTTTCCTGAAATTGTTACAATTCCAAAATTAGATCCTGCACAAGGTAAAGTTTTAGCTGACTGTTTTGATGATAGAGACCTTCCTTTACACTTTGGTGGTACTGCTGCTGAAGTCGTTTTGGGGAAAGATCGCAAAATAGAGGAATATACTAAATTTGCTCCTAAATCAACAAGTGAACCCAATGCTCAAAAAATCCTTTGGGCACTCAAACTATTAAATCAAGCCAGCATATTCTCACCTACTATTGAATGTGTTAAGCTAACTGCCATTAATGTTTTAAATTTTCAAGGTGAATGGATGGAAGCTTATCAAAAGATCCGTAATGCTAAATTTTTTACTGAACTAAAAGGAGGAACTATTTATGTTCCTGATTATATTATTGAGAATGTTGTTACTAATTATCCCCCTTATGACAATCCTGATGCCAATCAAAGACACTTTATTGATAAGTTTTCTATTCTTCAGAAATTTTTCTTTGAAGAATCCATGTGGGATGAACTTTTTCGCTTAAGTAGATCTTTTAATCGTTACAATGAATTTAACCTTGCATTAAAATGTTTTCCTGAAGAAAAAGTAGTAAATATTCTCACTAGACATCAGCAAACAGAATATTTTTTCTTTAGAGGAATTGTTTATTCGTTGCTTAAAAAATATTCTAATGCTCTCGAAGACTATTCTAAAGCTATAGAACTAGACCCTGAAGATGCTAAAGCTTACTATAATCGAGGAGTTACTTATGCTAAATTAGACAAACCTTCTGATGCTCTCGAAGACTATAATTCTGCTTGGGAGTTAAGAAAATTTCTCCCTGATAGTGGGGAATGGATTCTTATCGCGTCTATGGAACTCCTTGCTTCCTTGTCTCCTCCC
Organism: Candidatus Heimdallarchaeota archaeon; assembly: GCA_023705985.1. Lineage (GTDB taxonomy): Archaea > Asgardarchaeota > Heimdallarchaeia > Heimdallarchaeales > Heimdallarchaeaceae > 18H4-34. The sequence continues at coordinate 4,294 of BPTO01000200.1, forward strand.
CCCTTAAAAGATATCTCTCTCTGGTGTCAACGTTCCCGTGAGTTTTATGATTATTATTCCTCTGAAATCAAAACTCTAATTGAAAAGGTTTGTAGTCCTCTTAAGAAAAACTAATACGATTCCTCTTCAAAATCTGATTAATTCCCTCATTTTTACAAGAGTCTTTTATTCTTCTCTTTACTTTCTTATCTTGACATTCTTCAATAAATTGTTCTAATTAGAAACAATTGCAGAATAAAAAGTGCTTTTCAAATTATATTTCTGACATTTTTTCCATAAATTTTGCGTAAAGTTCTTCAAACACATCGTATGTTTTAATTTCTAGTTTCCCACTCAATCTTGCTTTCTTGACTAACTCTATCAATTCCTTTTGCTTTATAGTGCTTATTTTTTTCTTTTTTATAATTATCATTCGCAGAATAATCAATCTGTACAGTTCTATTGCTAGCTCTATGGTTTTTTGGATACCTCCCGTTTTTTCTGCTTTATTTACAATCTGTGAATATTTACCTCCTTCATGAACAATAACACTTCTTATACTGTATAGATTGTTGCAGAAAGAGCTAATTTTTTTTCGATCTTCATAGTTCTTTCCTATCAACCAGCTTGTATTCAATCGAAATTGTAGTGAGAGATCTCCTTTTCCTTCCACTAACAATGTTTCTATGCCTATCGCTATTTCCAGAAGGATGTCTGTTACTATGTTCGATCTTAATGCTCTTGTCATCCTTGTTACAACTAGTTTTTCTACTGAATCCTTCGTAAAATCTTTTCTAAGCTCGGGATAGAGTGATAGGAAATTTAGTTCTTCCTCACTTAGTAAAATTTCTGATTGTCTAAATTTCGGAATAGATTCGTTCATCCATTCAGGAAGTTGTCTAAAAATATTAGAAATTATCATTCCTTTACTCCTGTCGAAAGATGGTTCTAAATAAAATTTTTTATAAAATAATGGGTTGCTGAACGTCAAAAATCTTACAATAACATCAGTATACCCTAGTAAAGCAAAAGCCTCTTGTATATAAGAAGGATGAAGTATATCCAAATCAACTATTGTTTTTTCATCTTCTTCGTGTGTAATATCTATTGAAGTTTCTATCCACGCATCGCACTGAGCTATATTAGAAACCATATTTATAGCTTGTAAATGTCCTTCGATGATTGAAGGAGTTATTCGAAGTTCATTAATTAACTTCTTTTTTTCTTCATTTGTTGGAATCCTTAGTTTTAGGTTTCTTGTTGAGCTAATAATGTAATCAGTATTATCACTTATAAATTTAGCATTATATATAAAATAATATAATCTCAATGGAATTGGTGTTTTATTTAACCATGGTAGAATTGCTTCCCAACATTTGTTAAATAACTCTTGGTTGAATTGAATTGGAAATGATTTTAGTATTTCTTCTTTTTCTATATCTTCTGTTTCTAGTTGAATATAGTTTATTAAAAGAGTTCCAAACGGAGAAAAGTGGGGATTTGTCAAATTGTGATTAATATCAAACAGATTATACTCTTTCAGTTTTGAATAAAAAGATGTATATTTATCTTTTGCAAGTATTTCTTTACAATAATCTAGTATTTGATGAAAATTTACTGTTAAGTAGAATGGAAAACTGGTTGTTGTATCATCTTTAATTTCTAGCGAAACCCACGAAGTATCTAACTTGATTATTTTCTGTTTACCTACTAAATAATTGAATTCATCTAATATCTCTTTTAGGAATTCATTACTTATTTTTTTTGCATCTTTATAATTGCTTAATAAAATATTTGATTTAGTCATTGTTCTATTTTATATCTAATTTTTCTTAGTTTATAAAGGAAAGGAATGACGTTAATCCGACAACAGATTATTAAAACAATGAATTCTCAAAGTTGTTTAGTGGGTTATCAACAAGAAGGGTAAAATCTAAACTGTAAGAGTAATGAAAGATTTGATTTATAAAGATGGTAGAGAATAAACTAAATGAAATGAAATTAATTGAAAAAATATATAATTATTTCAGAAGAAATGCAAGTAAGAGTACTTGCTTTCGTTGATGGAGAACTGGAAGA
>BPTO01000201.1 GCA_023705985.1 Candidatus Heimdallarchaeota archaeon
AATCTTAAAGAAAATACAATACTTCTATTCTCCAGAATTATTTGGTTTGCTAGATACTCTATTTTCTGGAGATCATCAAAAGAGATAGATTTGTAATGGGTTATATCTAATCTAGCTTTTTCTTCAGTTTTATCCGCACCTGCTTGCCAAATATGTGAGCCCAATACAGCTCTTGCAGCATTATTAACTAAGTGAACTGCGGTATGGTGACGCATTATTGCCATACGTCTGCTCGCATTAATTTTTCCTTGAATTATTGTATTTTCTTTAAGATTGCATTCCTCTTTTAATTCATGGATGATAGAAGCTCTTTTTTTGAAAACATCAATGACTTCATACTCTTTTCCATTTACACGAATTAGACCTGTATCGTGGATTTGTCCTCCACCAGTAGGATAAAATAGAGTTTTATTGAGAATAAGATACTTTCCCTTTACAATATGAACTATTTTAGCTTCAAATTCAGAAGCATACACATCTTCATAGTACAAGGGTTCAGTTATATAATCAATATCTTCTTCAAGATCTTTATCACCAACTTTCTTAGCTTTTTGGGATGCTTTTTCAGATTCTTGAAACTCATGTATACGTATATAGAAGTCTTCTGGCACATGAATATTGACATCATATTCTCTTGCTATTTCTTTTACCATTAATGGGTTTATACCTCTCGTTTGGTATAATTCTGCAAGTGTATCAAAATTAAATTGTGCGTTCTTGCTCAGTAATTGGTTTACCAATCTTCGTCCTGATTTTTTAGTATCTTCATATCTTTTTGCTTCTAAATCTACTATTTTTAATATCTCATCCAAATGTTCCCCTACTCTAGGATATGATACAGAGAGAAGCTTTGTTTGAAGTTCAAATATTTTAGGTAATGAAAATTCTAGCTTAAAAAGTTCTTTTAAAGCTAGAATCCTTCGTAATAATACTCTTAAATTGTATCCTCCTCCCACATTGGAAGGGATAGCACCATCGGCAATTGTAAGGGATAATGTGCGCGCATGATCACCTATAGCATACATCGCTTCTTGTGGACCTAACGTATTGACCATTTCTTCATAGCTCATTCCTAGCTTCTTTGCCATGCCTATTCTAGCTTGTTTCAGATTTTTGACTTCCTCAACTGCTAATAATCCAGCAAGTTTACTGTACTTAATTAATAGTTCCTGGTCTGCTTTGTATCCACTTTCTTTCTGTAGATATGTTATAACTTCTGGAAATATTGCTTCATAAATTGTAGGTGTACCTTGAGTAAACCATGAAACACGATCTAGACCCCAACCAACATCAATTACTTGCATATCGAGTTTTTTTACAACATCATTTTCAAATCCATATGCGATAAATACATTATTTACTAATTCAGTACCATAAGCCATTGCTTCAAGATTAGGTCCAAAGTTACCTCCTCCTGTCCATATGCCCTCAGAGTACGTAATTTCTTCTGGTTTGAGTCCTAGTTCTTCAGTAAGATATAAGAAATTTAAATCAATGCACTTATCCTTCCAATATCCACCTGTTAGACGTGCAGAATTAAATGAGTGCTGTCCAAACATTACAAAACTTGTTAGATGTCTTGCTGTTTTTCCAATGTTGTCGATATCAGAAAATTCTCCACCTGTTCTGATACAATATTGTGGTATTACTAATGGATTTGCGGGTGGATCAATAACACCTTCCAAAACCCAAGGTTGAAATGCAGCTATAGAGGCTATAGTAAAATCCATATCTGCTCGCCAACGGGAAACAACAGGATAATCTTTAACTAGTGAATGTCCATGTTTAACGAAGAAATCTGTAAGACTCTTAATAGTTTGATCAAAAGATAGGTTTTTACCCTTCTTTTCTAGAAATTTATACCCACCAGAACATATTGTATCTCCGCAGGTTTCTTGATCAGTATTTAATGTCCAGAAGTGATGATTACATGTAGGACACTGCTTTCTAATGAAGCCTTTTTCTTTGAATAATTCAACTTCATAATTTTCTCGTTGAAATCGCTTCTTCAGTTCTTCTTTCATTAGCGACATTGTATCTCTGAAAGAAAAAATTGACTAAAATATAAAAAGTTGTTTAACTTGTTATCTTTCATGGTTTTACAGAAAACCACCTGCAACCGCAGGTAGGATTAATATTTTATCCTCTGGTTTTATTATAGTTTCCAAAGAAGTAGCTATTGATCCATTAATTACAACAATCAGACCTTTTTCAGGTAAATCATTTTTAGCTAGTAATTCTGCCACTGTAATTTCCTGTTCTGGAAAAATAGTTATAATGACTCCTTTCTGTGAATAACTTTTTTCCATATGTACAGATAGTTCAAAAAATTGATAAAGGTTTTGATTACCATACTTTTGTTTTTCAGTTTTTAGAAGACACATAGCAAGAGCTCGTTCTACGCACCATTTATTTTAATGCATCCCACACATTTGGAGCTGAATCTGGGTAAAATGACTTAATATCCTTAATTACGACCGCTAGTTGCCCTGTATTTCCATGAATGGAATACGGCATCCGGCTGACTCTTCGAGTATCCATTGTAACTTTACGATCTATTCGAGGATACCTTTTTAGGATAATTTCGTGTGATAATTTATTTCTAACTGTTTGATTGCTGGGGATAATTAGATTATATGTCTGAGCATCGAATTCAGAGCTTGTTTTCACTCTTTGAATTATGTCTTTTGCCTTTTTCTTAGCTATACCTATTTCAACTAGACTTTCTTCTGAAGAATTAAGCAAATAGGATTTCGCAATTATAGAATAAATACGATCCCTCAGTGGTTTTGCTTCGTTGGGAATTTCCTCGATTGTTTGAGTTCTTTTTTGGTCATGAACCATCGTTAAATAGTTTAAAATAGCAACTCGTTGAGCTTGATCAAAATTATTTGTTATTTTATCTTTAATCCAACCATGCACCCCTCTTCTTCCTGAAAATAACCAAATTATATCTGTAAATCCAAAATCTTGTCTCATTGTTTCATCTATAAATAGCACTGTATCTTGGACAAGAGACCAACAATCAGTACAATAAGAGTAACCTTGACAACCACAAGTTCTAACAAGATCAAAATCGTTTATGTCAATATCATAAATGAATTCTCGAAATTTCCATTTTATTTTCTGTATTGGAGAATACCTTGAAGGCGATTGCTCATATACAGCACCTACATAAGCGTGTTTTACAGATTTTGTAGCCATAAATTCTCTTAATTCTTTAGTGTTTTCAAAAGAAATATTTCTTATGAATCTGTTCTCTCCAACAACAAAACCGAATTCTCTATTTTTAAAATCAGATAATCCTATAAACGCCATGAATTTATCTAATGGGAATTTTGTTCTATAGAACTCCGAAATTATTTCTGGTGTTAATTCTTCATTCATTTTTTTCACCAGATTGCTTTTCTTTATCTTTTGACGTATGAAACCGTTTATACGCTTGAGTGCTGTACTGAACCATATGATTAATTCTTCCACTTCTTATAGTCCAACCAGTATGGAGCTTAAAATATCTTGCACATGCGGATTGAAAACGATTATTCACAATTATCTTAGAAATATCATCAATTGAAGAATCTATCATTTCTTCCTTTTTGTCTTTGAATCTAATTTTAATATCTTCTGAAATATCCTCTAGTTTTTTATGAGCAAAATAGCAATAATAACCATCAATACAGGTTTTACATTTAGGAGATCTATAATCTATACCTCCTCCTGTTTGACCGTATATATGCCTTATTTGGTATCCAATGCGATTTATAAATTCATCAAAAGTTAGACCAACATTATCTACTGATGTTTGATACCAAAATTTCAGCTGGTCATCTATTGGCATACCAACTTCTTTAAGAAATGTCCCTAATTGCCAATTTTCGATATGGGCTAAGTGCCCCTTATCACGAAGAATTGTTACAAGATCGAGAATGCAAGGAGGATAACAGTCAACTTGAGTATAAACTTCTTTACTTCCAGCAAAACCGAAATCAGATAAAGAACCACCCATGCGTTTGGATTTCGCTAATTCGGTAATTTTTTGAGTTACAGGTTTAATTGTATCTGCTAAATTAGAATCTTCATCCACAAAAACAGCTGATTTTTTGATTACTTCAGAAATCTGTTTTTCAAATTCTCTTTTGACAGTTAACCTTATTTCAGATATCCTAACAACAGCCCATCCTTTGTAAAGAAGAGCCTTCTTTGCAGATATAACAGAGGGTATTTTATTGAATCGTATGGCTATTCTTTTGTACAAATCTCTTCTTGTTGCATCAGAGTATTTTCTTACTCTTCTACCAGGTACATCTGAAAGATTAAACTGTCTATAGAGATTAATTTGATAGAAATCATTAAGCTCTTGTATTGTTTTGACATTTTCTTCTCCATAAAGGTCTTTCAGAACATTTATTTTCTCATCGAAATTTATGCTTGACATAAAACGAAATTCGAATAAATCACCCTCTACTTCTACAAGCCATCCTGAAATACGTTGATTTGTCGAAGCGGAAAGACGAAGTAGAAAATGACCACCAATCTCTTGTACTTTAACTATCTCCCAATCCTCATCAGAAATCCAAGTGGGACGGTTGATTATCCACGGATCACCCTTTATAAAACGATCAATTCTAGTATCTGCATACTCTATCCAATTTTTAACATCTACAGTAATCTCACCGGGTTCTTTGAGAACATACCAATCAGGGAGCTCGATAGACATATTATTGTTCCTTATTTCAGTCATATTAACACTCAAGACTACTTAATGAACTACTCCTACTTGAAGGAAGGGGTTTCTTGATTCATAGAAAAGACTTGACCACTAACAATAGCAGAAGCAGTGATAGTGATTAGAGATCTGTTCTCCACAAGTATAGAGGTACATCCCGTACCCCTCTTCAAAATATTGATTGAAGCGTTATAATCACGGTCTAACTCTAAATTACAATAAAGACAAAGGTGTATTCTGGTTGAAAGGTCTTTCTTGACTATTCGCCCACATCTAGAACATTCTTGAGTAGTATCTTTAGGATGAACTTTAACTACTTTTTTATTAGCATTTGCAGCTTTATAAGATAAATAGTTGAAGAACTGTCCCCACGAAGCATCCAAAATGTTACGATGAAGCGTGCGTGACCGTTTGCTATTTTTGTTACCTTTCTGTGATAGCGCTGTAATATTCAAGTCTTCTACACAGATAAAGTCATAAGTTTCAACATAAAATCTGGAGACTTTATGCAAAAAATCTTTACGTTGGTTAGTAACCTGTGCTAAAAGTTTAGCTAATTGTACCTTGGCTTTTAGCCAATTCTTTGAACCCTTCTTTTTACGAGAAAGAGTCTGTTGTTTGACTTTGATTTTCGTTAGTTGTTTGTCTATATTCTTAGGGTTCTCTACCCTTCGACCATCAGAATCGACGATAAACGAAGAAACACCTACATCTATTCCTACATTTTTATTGGTTTTAGGAAGAACTAGTGGAGTGTTTTCTATTTGTATATTAGCGAACCATCTACCCGTTTGAGTGCGTTTGAGGATTATCCCTTTAATTTTATTTTTCCTTACTCTATTATTTAGTCCTCTACAATTGATGGTTCCTATTTTAGAGAAAGTTATCTTGTTTTTGTGTTCATCTATCTTGAACCCACTCTGGTTATAATTGATAGTTTTGTACCATCCCTTTCCTTTGAACCTTAAATGACCAATTTTACACCCATTCTTTTTTAACTTTGATAGACTCTTGATATTTACCCATAGAGTGTAATTGATCATCTGTAAAACTTTAGAATAAACTTCTTTTAGTTCGGGCATAGAATCGTTTTTTAGCTCCACGATAAAAGATTGAGTTGTGTTTTGTGTGATTTTTTCTCCCTTCTCTCGCGCTTTCCTACACTCTTCTAATAACTTATTGTAGAGCTTTCTACAACTGTCCAACTGTTCAACAAGTTTTGCTTTTTGCTGTTTATTAGGGTACAGTTGCACTTTGTATGTTAACATCAGTTTAATTCCTTAATTCTTTAGTTCTTTTTTTATTATAAAAAGCTGATTATAATCTAAAGTAAGCCATCTAGCATTCATCCCTTACCTAAAACAAGGGGACTTCTGCTATGTTCATTAAAAGAAAAATTGTGTTAAGGTTTTTTGTTCGCTGGTAATTTTTCTAATATTGGAGATTTTTACTCCTATTAGACGTATCTCTGAAGGTTTTACGTCTTTATACTCGAGAAGTAGTTTTTTGATTGCATCTCTAACATTAATTTCATCATTGCAATAACATGAGATCGGAAGAGCACACGTCTGAACTCCAGTCACGTGGCCTTATCTCG
>BPTO01000202.1 GCA_023705985.1 Candidatus Heimdallarchaeota archaeon
GAGATAAGGCCACGTGACTGGAGTTCAGACGTGTGCTCTTCCGATCTGAAAACAGTTAGTTTTAAAATCAAAATTGGGTTTTTGAAGCAAATAGAATTTCTTATTTGTATGGTGCATCCTAAGAGTAGAGAAAAAAACCTCATAAGGATTTCTATAAATATGTATGAACTTTGCGTTTGGGAATATTTCCAGAATTATTTCAATTCGTGCAGTATCGAAAGGAGATTTTAAAACTAACTGTTTTCCACCATTCTGATAAGTTTTCTTTCTCAGCAAGTAAACTAGTGCGTTTTTCCATTCTTCCCTTTCTTGCTCCGTAGCGTCCTTAAACGAAGTATACTTAAGATAGTGATTGATATTTTTAGGAAAGAATGATCCTGTATAAGGAGACAGTAAGGTTAGATGCATAAGACCATATTCGTGCTCATGGGGCATTCTAGTAGACATTGGAACTTTATCTGTTTTTCTTCTCTTTGGTATAAATGGTTTTAAAATCGAATGGATGAGTTTACTGCTTCCAAGAATGATATTTGGAAATGCTAATTCTGCTAAAGTTAAGTAGTCAAAACAATCATCTTGAGTCATCAAACTATGAAGGAAAGTAGTTCCTGTTCTCCAATGGCCAATAATAAAGATAGGTGATTTAGTAATCTTTGTGTTTTTGATTTTCTTGGAAAAACGAAGTTTCTCATAAACAACCAGAGGAGATAAAAGTAGTATTGATGCAGTTACTATTATGACCTTAGGCATATACAAAATATAAATTCTAAACTTGTTTTGAAAGAGAAGCTGTATCCATTTTTTCAGGCTCAAACCTATCATTTTTGACACTTCATTTAGAATATTTTAGCTACATATTTTCTATAAGTTTGGTTTAGTACTTACTGTAGATGGGTTAACTGCACAATTAGTAACTGTTTATTGTTATAGTTTTAATTTTTTTGGTGTAGTGAATTTGAAAATCTTTTTGAAAAAGAATAACATCGTTATTTTTTCTCCTTTTTTTCTCTTTCATCTTTCTCACTTAGAAGCAAGTCTACAAAGTTAACTAAATCATAGAATAAATGTGAATATTCATTCACTTCAAACTGTTCATGGCTAGGACATGATTTGTCTATAACAATGGAATTACTCTCAAAATCTACAATCATAGGATACAATCTACATCCTTGTGGTCTAATTTCGTATATCGAACATTTCCCCTCTTTCAAGAAATAACAGTTTTTACCGATGTTTTTCAGTATTAAAAAACCATCAACGTTTCTAGTAAAAGCGTTTTTCTTATACCCATGATTTTGTATTCTCTCTAAATCCTCTTCTGATAAAGCCATTTCTGTTTCTAGACAACACTCAGAACACTCTCTTGAGTACTTACAATTGAAAGAAGAGAGGGGGGAAGGCATTTGAACGACCTGTACTAATTATCTCTTTATAATTGTTTTATGACTTTATTAAGTTTATTTTTGAACATGTCTACAATGTCATTTAATATTTGGTCATTATCCGCTTCTGCTGTAAGTCTGATTATTGGTGATGTATTAGAAGCTCGAATTAGAACCCAACCTTTTTCTAGTTCCACCCTAATACCATCCATAGTGTTAACGTTTTCATATTCTTTTAGAAGCTGGCCCTTTAGAACATCAATTACTTTGAATTTCAATTCATCACCACACTTTACTTCTTCTTTCTTAAGAGGGTATACAGGTATTTCATTAACAAGTTCGCTTAGTTTTCTATTCGTTTTTTCAATTATTTCAGCTATTCGCATAGGTATAACTAATGCGTCATCAAATAGGAAAAATTCAGGTAAAATTAAATGTCCACTAGATTCTATCCCTAAAGGAGAATTCTCATTCTTTGCTTCTAGGGTTAAAAATGTATGACCTACTGGGATTTGTTTTATTTTGAATCCAAGTGGTTCGAGTTGCTCTCCTACAGATTTTGAACACTCCACATTAACAATTACTGTGCCTTTTTTCTCTTCTAGACCATATTTACCTAGAATTATCCCTGTTTGATCTGCTGATAGCACTCTTCCTTTATCGTCAACTATTACTGCTCGATCTCCATCTCCATCAAACGCAACACCAAAATCACAATTGTTCATTTTGACTTCTGCTACTAGTTTTGTAAGATTTTTAGGTTTGGGGTCTGATGGTCTTGCAGAAAATGTTGGATCAGGTTCACAATATACTGGTGTTACTTCTAAACCAATTTCTCTAAAAACATGGGGGGCAGAAAGCGTAGTGCTTGCACCTCCACAGTCTAAAGCTACCTTTATCTCTTTCTGAAAATTCATTTTATTTTTGAAAAATTCTAAATAATCTTGTTTTGCGTCTGCAGTCTCTATTTTTCCAATTTTTTCCCATTCTACCTTTGAATATTCTTTTGTTAAGCAAATATCTCTTATTTTCATTAATTCCTCTTCTGGAAATCCAACACCGTCAGAAAAATAGAATTTGATTCCATTCCATTCGGGAGGTAAATGGCTCCCCGTGATGAAAGCTATAGCGTCCTTTTTTAATTTCCATCCTTTGAACAGCGTTTGACCAAAAGCGGTTGTACCAACATAAGTTACATTAACACCTACTGCAGTAGCCCCCGATATGAATGCATAAGCTAAAGGAACACTAGTTTGTCTTAAATCACTTCCTGCAACTATTTCTTTCCCTTTTAATTCTTTTATAACATATGTTCCTGCCGCTAGACCTATTTGGTACATAATTTCAGGAGTTAAATCTTTATTATACAACCCTCTTATATCATAAGCTCGAAAAATATGAGGAGAAATATTATCTGTCATCGAAGTATGAAATTTTTTGTAATATAAAAGTTTGATTAACTTTGCTCTTGCATAAATTTATATTAAAGCTGTAATGGCTATAATTATGCATCTCGCTGTGGCTTATAGTCTAGTATTGCTAGGTTCATACTTGATAGGTTCAATACCTTTTAGTTGGATTGTGACCAAATTAAAAATAGGTGAAGATTTACGGAAAATAGGTTCTGGTAATGTAGGTGGGAGGAACGTTTACAGAGCTACAAAGTCTAGAAATTTAGCTATTTTAGCTGGAATTTTGGATTTAACAAGGTCAGTAACTGCAATAGCTACTTCATATTTCATATTCAAGTATTTCTTTGAACAAGGAGATTTAATCCAATTTTGGCCATACACTGATGTGATACCATCAAGTTTCGCTCTGACAATAGCTGGATTGGGAGCAGCTTTCGGTCATAATTGGCCTGTTTATCTTCTATCCCACGGTGGACGAGGAATAACTGTGGTTCTTGGATCATTACTTGTAGCAAATCCAATACTAATTGCATTTTGGGTCGTTTTATGGCCAATTATCATCACCATTGTGGGTTATTCTTCTATTACATACGTTGTAGTCACAGCTCTTGTGGGAGTTATCGCTCTATTTCTACCAGGAAGTATGATGATGCCTTGGGCTAAGGGTAATCTAGCATTGGCGTGTTTATTGTTTGGAATTGCTCTTATTATGTTAAGTAGGCAAAGGGATAATTTCAGAAAGATTAGATCAGGAGAAGCAAAAAAAATGAGGATTATTAAAGCACTTAAAGGAAAGAAAAAACTTTCTGATGAGATATTAAAGTAAAGATATTCTCAAATTTAAGAAGTTTTAAATTCTTGCCCCTCAACTCCCTCCAATGAATAAAGCTATAATAATAACAGGTACTCCTGGAACCGGGAAGACAACCATTTCACAGCTGCTTTCAACTCATGGATACGAAGTTCATGAAGTAGGTAAAATAGTTAAAGAAAAACACCTTTATACTCTGTATGATGATGAAATGGAGTGTTACGTGGTTGATGATGATTTGTTGACTCCTGTTCTGGTTGAGCTTATTGAGAATAACAGTTCTCCTGTTCCAATTATTCTTGATGGTCACGTTATGATGGTACCTTCTGAGTACATTTATCACTGTATTGTGTTGCGATGCTCAATAAAGACTCTAAGAACAAGATTAGAAGAACGTGAGTACAAACCTTCTAAAATCGAAGAAAATGTTGAAGCGGAAATTATGGAAGTGATTTTAACTGAAATGTTGGAATCATATGGAGAAGAAAATGTTTCTATAGTTTACACTGACAAAACTGAAGAAAGATCTTGTAATGATGTTTTAAATTTTATAAAAGGGAGAAAAGAGAGGAAAGAAGAGGATTCTACCTGTTAAATTTTATAGATAGAATACCTCTATCATCTTTAAGTATGGATACTGCATCATTTGGAGCAACGATGGTGAAAGTTCTAGTGTTTGATGATCGCCCAAAGAGTTTAGTTCTCCTAAGAGTTTCACCGCTATCGAACGAAACTAAACGTATTCCGTTGAAATCTTTGAAATTTATTTGTTTCATAGTTTTTTCAATAAGGCCCATTTCCTCTTTTGGTGTTAGGCTTGTTTCTAATACAACGATGCTTCGTTGTATCACTCTAGTAAGTATATAATTTATCTTATCGTGATATGAGAGATCTTGGGTTTCTGTAGATGGTACAAAATCAACGCTAAAAGACATAATTCTCACCTCACCTTCCTAGCCAAGCTAGCTATCATATTGTAAAGATCGTATATACCTTCTCCCTGTAAAGCACTAATTGGAGAAACATGATAATCACTAAATGCCTCTTTAACTAAGCCTGCATCGGAATCAGGTAAGTCGACTTTGTTTGGCACAATTATGAATGGTTTATTTTGAGCTTCAAGATTACCAATAATAGTGAAGTTGACTTGGTCGAAAGGATGCTTAGTTGCGTCAACAACAACTAAAGCTACATCAACATTTTCCAAATATTTTATAGCTTCAACAATCCCCCTTGTAGCTTCTTTTGCTCTTTGAAGAGCTTCATTAGGAGATAATCCGAATTTGATAAAATCTTTTGGATTAACAGACGTTGCAACACCAGGCATATCTATAAGAGTAAGATCTAAATTTGTTCCCTCTGCAACAAATTTTACTTTTTCTAACTTTTGAATTTCACGAGTTTCATGGGGAATTTCACTAACTTCTCCTACTTCTTGGCTAGCCCAATCCATTCCTATCTTGTTTGCAAGAGTTGTTTTCCCAGCATTCACTTCGCCATAAAAACCTAAATTAATTTTCTTTGTTTTATTTGATTTAAGCCACAGCTTCCAAGACATAACTAACACCTAATATAACATTTTCACCTCTTAGTAAAAAACGACATAATATCCGTACTACACCGAAGTATTACATTTTTGATAAAAATTAATTTTTATTACAAATAGTGAAAAAGAGTTTAGAAATGTCCTGATTTATTTGAAATCTAAGCATTTCATTTTTTTAGGTGTATTTGATAATCTGATTGAGCCCTCCTTGGTAACTACACAATCATCTTCTAGTCTTATACCAAATTTATTTTCAAAATATAAACCTGGTTCAACTGTAACAATTGAATTTTCAAGCAAAGGTTTCGAAGGTAAGTCGGGATAAGCTCTACGTATACCAATCCCTATATCATGGGTTTCAATTCCAAGTGAATGCCCAGTTGAATGGATAAAATATTTCTCAGGATCGTATCCAAATTCTTTAAATTTAGCACGAACTGCTGCTTCAATATCAGAAGAGAGAACGCCAGCTTTTATCAGTTTATAAGCTGCTTCTTTAGCTTGATCTACAGCTTCATATGCATTTAGAACTTCTTCAGGGGGATTTGAACCTATCCAATAAGTATGTGTAATATCACTATTTGACCACTTGTAAGTGACTCCGTAATCAATTAACAAAACTTGGTTGGTTTTTATTTTCTTCTCTCCTGGTTCGTGGTGTGGAATGGCAGCATGAGATCCTGCAGCTACTATTGCATCAAAAGCTACTCCCCCTCTTTTATTACATTCATATTCTACTAAAGCAGCAATTTCTTTTTCTGTCATACCTGGCTTTATCATAGATTCAACCACAGCTTCCATTAATTCTTCAGCTAACCTTGCTGCTTCTTTATGATTCGAAATTTCTTTCTTTGTTTTTACACTTCGAATATCAAAAATAAGATTCTTAGCTGAAACATATTGCAGTTTTTCATTAAACTTCATTAAGGCTATTTTTGTTCCACTTGCTATTATATCTCTATTCATCATGTCTAAAGCATCATCAGCTTCAACAAAATTTAGAGCTATATTAGCTCCATCTGGGAAACTTTTCATGATTTTCCCAATAATTTCCTTCATTTCTGAACCTTTTTTATAAGCATAAACTTCATATGCTTGGTGATCAATCATCATTGCTTCCATTGCTGAAATAA
>BPTO01000203.1 GCA_023705985.1 Candidatus Heimdallarchaeota archaeon
TACTTTCTGATGTCCAATAAGTATATTCAGTGTTTGTTAGATTAAGTGTTTGTGTAGCTCCTCCATCAATCTTATAGTAAATGTAACTACCATTGATGATACATCTGTGAAATAGATCAACGTAAAAGGTTAAAGGTAAAGTCTCAGTGACATTAAAAGGTTCAGTCCAAATATCGTATAGATATGGAACGAATCCGAGAGAGATATAATGATAATTTTGTGAGCTAGATGTATGACTTTGGTTATTAGTTGCCTCTACCCAATATAAAACGCTGGTATTAATGGGAGAGTTAGGTATAGATGCATAATAGAAACTATTATTGATATCATAACTCATAGGAACTTGAGTAGTAGCGTTAGTATCAAATCTATATTTCAAGAAGACAGATTGAATCCCTAGAACATCAAAGACATTAGCAGTAACATTCACTGTTTCGTCAAACATAGGTTGATAGGGATCTCGCAGAACATTAGAAATAGTAGGAACGAGATATTCATAGACTGTATATGTATAGTTAGTGGAAATCTGTACTTGATCTGTTAAGGTTCTAGCCATAATTCTATAAATAACATTAGTATTTATTTGAAAAGAAGGAATTTCAGCGTAAAAGACGTTATCAAAATTGTTTCTCATATTAATGCTATGCCATTCTGTTTCATCGTTTATAATATAATCAAGAATAACATAACTTAATCCTTCGCTGAAAACAACGTCAGCTAACACAGTTACTTTATCCTCAGGAGAGGGATTAATTGGTGTATGGTGTATGTTAGAAATAACAGGATAGAGTATTTCAGCTCTTACACTTGCACTAATGGCAATCTGATTAACAAATAAAACAACAAATAATATTGATAATTTCCTTTTGTCTTTCATTATTTCACTTCCATAATTGATTTTTTACTCCATTTAATGCTGTATTATAGTGCAAAAAAAGGATAGAATAAAGATTTAGGGAGAATGAAGGAAGGTTTTTATTTTCTAATAATCTATCTTTTTTCACAAACCCATACCTCTCCTTACACTCTTTTCCCTTTTCAAGTCGCATGTAGTCATTGTGGGAATTGTGGGAAGAGAAGAAATTGTAAAAAATAATGGTTCCGTCACTACAATATTCTTGCTCTCCCCAGATATACACAGTTGACGAGAACTGTGTAAGCGTAAAATTATCAAAAAAATAAAGGTGAAAATGTGTTCTTAAATAATTATATAAGTTGCCATCAAACTGTTTTGAGATATTTTTGTTTTGAGTTTTCATTGTTGTCATACTTCTTTGTTTACTGGAAGATAGTATGACAGATCCATTGTGACAGTTACTAATTGAATAAAATATCTCATATTTAAAGGTGGTAAAATTATTTTCTCCCAAAAAACCTTCATTATTTGTGTAAAAACTCTCCAAAAACATCTTCTCAATCTCCTTTAGTAGAAACATTAGCAGTTTCAAGAGCTATACGTTTTTTAGAACTTGCACCTTTCTCATCTTTTTTCAAAAGATCAATATTTCGTGTAACTGTATCGACCATACAATAAAGTTGATTATACAAATGATGATTTTTGGGGAAGAAATACTCTCCATGGATACAATTCTCAATAATTTCATACGAAAGGTTGAAGAAACCGAGAAAAATGTTATCTGTACCAGTCTTATTCTCAATTTCTTCTTTCCATTCTTTTAAAAGTCTCAAGCTCTTATCTTTAAGTTCGGGAGGAATCTGGTTGAAAACGAAGAAATTCAGAGATTGATAAGAGAGTTTCTTATAGATGTCTTGAAGCATTTCTTTAGCTCCTTCGAAACTGAAAGTTGAGGGACGTATTACAAAAATTCTAGCGTCAGCTATAGAAGCGGCATGGACAGATTCAATTCTGTATCCTGGCGCACAGTCCAGAACCACGTATTGATAACCCATTCGTTGAAGGGATTTCATCAGCTCGTGAAGGATGAAATGAGAATGGTCGTGAATACTTTTCAACAAAGAAAGTAATCCTTCTCCATGGGCTATTTTTTCGCTAGCAGTGATAATGGAAAGATTAGGAATGTGAGTTGAAGAGATGTTGTTCTCAGAGAGGATACCATTAGATAAAAGAATATCATT
This sequence comes from Candidatus Heimdallarchaeota archaeon, assembly GCA_023705985.1. GTDB lineage: Archaea > Asgardarchaeota > Heimdallarchaeia > Heimdallarchaeales > Heimdallarchaeaceae > 18H4-34. The sequence continues at coordinate 2,098 of BPTO01000203.1, forward strand.
AATATTGATTTTAATGTCCTTTTTAGGAATGTTGAAAATATGTTGTAAAGTAGGTTGGGCAACATCAAGATCAATAATAACAGTTTTCTTCCCTCTCCTAGCTAACTCATGCGCTATATTGCAAGAAAGGGTAGTCTTGCCTGGTCCTCCTTTCTGACTATGAAGCATAATCACATCTATTCTTTGTTGACATGATATCTCTTGTAGAATCAAATAGTTATGACTCCTAGACACTAAACTTTATGTCAAAAAGCATGAAAAAATCACTGATTAATTTTCATCAGTTCTTTTCTCATGTACCCATAAACATTCTATTTAATATATATAAAAACTTACCCGTCAACCGTACTGCTTTAAGTATTAATTAGCTGTTTAAACTTATTCTTCATTATATTAAATAATATATGTTGTTAATAGCTTCAACCCTCTTACTGTCGAAAAAAATATATACTATATCTTCTTAAAAAATTAATTATGTCAAGGTATTTAATGGGTTTGGAGCAAAAATCAGCTTTACAGGTATTAGAAACATTGCTAGAATTGGGAGGAAAGACGAATGTCTCAATATTAATTAATTCCGTTATTGGTGGTCAGAAATCAGTCTATTCAGCTATTAACGTTCTTGAAGATTTAGAACTAATTAATAGCGAGCAGAAGATAATACGCGAAAGAAGGTATATATATTTAACTCCAATTGGTGAACAAATAGCATACAAAATAATCGAAATAACGACAATATTAGAATCTCAGAAATTTCAAAAAAGAGAAAAAAAAACTAAAATTTACAGTTATGATTGGTAATAAAGTGTTGAAAGAGGGAAAAGATTAAAAGTAAAGACTATCAATTATCATTTACTCAAACGTCCGAAATTTGGGTAATGTAATAGAGTCATTTCTTACTTTATGACTCTATCACATCTTTTTGACATTGTCTAAAATGTCAGCGTGATGGCATATTAATTTATCATTTATAAACCGTTGTTCTTAGATTGCAGTTAGATTGCAGTTTTTCTTTTTTTCTTTCAATATTATCAAAACTCTTTCAGTTTCATATTTGTGCTATTCATCAGTTTTTCAATTTCTAACAATTGTTTTCTAACTTTTCCTTGTTCTATTACCTGATTGATAACATCTAGCTCTTCGATCCCTTTAGAATTATATTCCATAACTCCGCCAATAAAATGGATTTTCTGTTTGATTCTGTTGATCAACCCACTTTTATCATAGTTCTTATCTTCCAAACACTTTAACATCATAACTTCTTCTTGGAGCTCTCCCCATCTAGAACATAACAAGAATTTCAGTTCTTCCTCCATAACAGAAGCGTTCTGACTTCTTTTCCCCTGTTCCGTTTCCATAGCTCTCAAAAAGATTATTTAACTCAAGAATATTTAAACCTATTGTATATCGAATACCATAACCAAACAGTTAGATTCTGCGATAATCTTAAAATCTTGAGCGTTTTAAAATCCTTATGAGCTATTTGATGGAACTGGATCAGAAGGGTTCTATGGCTATACTCCTTATGCTGATGGAAGGAGAAAAAAACCTCACAGAACTTCGGGAGATTAAAGGAGTGGGACTAAACGCTCTCTATAATGCTCTTGAAGGTTTGAAGAAAATTGGATTGATTACTGAAAGAACAGGTTCGCATCAAGCTAGGCTTTTCTCTTTAACAGCAAAAGGTAAAAAAATTGTTCTTCACATTAAAGCAATACACGAAGAGATGACAAAATAACTAGTAAATTATTCTTTTACACATTCAGACTATTGTATGGTATGTAATTTTAATATATTTGAACCAACATTTTTCTTGTTTTTCTCTTTGATATAATTGTTCTAATTGCTATTCTAAAACTAGTTCGGTCGAAAAGAAGAGAAAGAAGATATATAAAAATGTAAAAAAAGGAAGAGTTGAAGGTTTTGTTCTTATTAATACTACGTTTCTATTCATAGTTTCTGACAAAATATATAGTTACGAAACCTTCTTCTGAGAAGAACGGAACTGCCTAAATCGATAAATTAGCACAAATAAAAGTATTAGCGATACAGAAGCTAACAAGATTGTTAGAACCCTGAACAGATAGTAATAAAGTAAACAATCCCATCCAGAACATATAACCTCTTCAAAAGCTAAATATAGCATAATACCGGAAACTATAGTTAAAACTAGAAAAACTGAAATTGCTTTTAATAAATTATAAAAAGGATTCTTTTTCATTTTAGCTCTAATTTGATGATAATATGGAATGATAGTTTTTCGAGTATAAGGAGATATATACTTAGGTATAACAAAGACTAGGATAGCTGTACAAAGTAATAATGGTAGAACTATCGAAAGAACAGTCACAGTAATAGGATTTGGGCAAGATTGTGCTCTGTTCGAGGGATAAATGTCTTTAGAATGAGCTTTACCGTCAATTTTATGCGTACATCTAGTTTCCAAGTCTGACCAATAGTTGCCTTCTTTTGTCTCAGGGTCATACCAAGTGTTACTCTTTCCATCATCATAGGCTTGGGAAGAGCCTCCTAAGTTATTATCCACAAAAATATTATGATAAATGATGTTGTCAGAACTCACATAATATTTAGATCTATGTAGATAAATACCATAGTCTTCATTTTCTTGTAGAAGATTGTAAGTAACGACACAATCAGAAGAGGAAAGATAGATACCTCTGATGTTATTGCTACTGCACGTGTTATTGGCAACGGTAGAACTATTAGAATAGGAAAGCCAGATGCCATAGGTGTTATTGCTACACTCGTTGTTGGTAACAGTAGAACTATTAGAATAGGAAAGCCAGATGCCATAGGTGTTATTGTTGCACGTGTTGTTTGCAACAGTCGAATTACCAGAAGAGTAAAGATGGATGCCATAGGTGTTATTGCTGCTACACGTGTTGTTTACAACAGTCGAACTACCAGAACCACTAAAAGAGATAGCCCAGTTGTTATAGCTGCACGTGTTGTTTGCAACCGTAGAACTACCAGAATCCGAAAGCAAGATGCCAATGTCGTTATTGCTACACGTGTTGTTTGCAACTGTCGAACTACCAGAATAGCGAAGATAGATACCTCTGCTGTTATTGCTACTGCACGTGTTGTTTGCAACCGTAGAATTATCAGAAAACCAAAGATAGATGCCATCGTTGTTATTGATACACGTGTTGTTGGTAACAGTAGAACTATTAGAATAGGAAAGCCAGATGCCATAGGTGTTATTGATACACTCGTTGTTTGCAACAGTCGAACTATCAGAATAGGATAGAGAGATGCCGTCATAGTCATTGTTGTTGCAAGTGTTGTTAATGACAGTTGCTGTGCCATCAGCTATATCATAGATATAAATGCCATACTTTTCTGCGTCAACATAGCAGTTACGAACAGTAAAATATTTCGTTGTACCTAAAATAAAAATACCATTGTCATCAGTTGTTGTAATATTATATCCTTCAATAACATAAGGATCTTCTTCCGTTCCAGATCCAGGAAAAACCGCAAATCCACTGTCAGAAATAATAGATATAGGGTCATGTGGGATTAATGAGGACAGTGACAGATTCCTTTCATTTTTTTCCACTATTTGTATTCCTTTAGTTATTCCTTGACCAAGATTCAGTATCAACACTACTGTTACTACTAATCCTATTGCTGTTCTTATTGAATAATTTGAAACTTTCTTCATTTTTTCACCTTGTTATCCTTACACTTTGACGAATGGTTTTTGATAAGAAGATAGGCAAGTGTAGTATTTTTATCAATTTATATATTTTTAGTTTTATATTTAAAGAAGGAAAAAAGTGAAGCGTTGAAGGTTTAGTGCTTGTTGATACTACGTTTCTATACTGTTTCTGACCGCTGGTCTATTTTTTCTTTGTCTTCTTTGAGATTATCCTTGTGAGAATTAAGGGAACTACTAGCATTAGGAGAGTAAATGTGAAGCTTAATTGATTTTCTTCTGTAGAATATTCAGCAGGTTCATCGAGAGGATAGAGATCAACCGAATCAGCATCACCATCAATAGAATAAGAACCTATCTCTGACCAATCTGACCAATAGTTACCTTCAAGTGTTTCAATATCATACCAAGTATTATTAGTATCATCATCACAAGCTTGGGAAGTTCCTCCTAGATTATTGT
>BPTO01000204.1 GCA_023705985.1 Candidatus Heimdallarchaeota archaeon
AGCTTTTTGTGCTATCGAATATTCATCTCTTGCCCTTTGTGTAAACCTATATTCAAAATCACCAAAATGTTGTTTAATTGTATCTAAAAGTAAATCTATTTTTTTTCCAAGTTTTCCTGTATTTGCATTCGGATTGATTATGAAAAAAGGATTTAAGGACATCTATTTGTTATAGAGGCTAGTTATTAATAATTATTTATGTAAATAGATTTTACGCTAAATTGATTAACTTACATTTTTATATTAGAATACTATTTTATAGATAGTGATTACAATGCAATGTCCTCAATGCGGTACTGAAAATCCACAGGATGCAGCTTTCTGTCGTAAATGTGGAAGAAATATTGGAACTACTAGTCCTGAATCTGAGCCCACAACAACTGGCACTCCCCCTCAACAAGAATATGCACAGCAACAATACGCTCCAACTCCAAGTAAACAATTGGTTAGATGTTCAAATGATAAAACTATCGGAGGTGTGTGTTCTGGTTTTGCTAGATATGCAGGCATCGATACTTCCTTAACCAGAATAATAACACTTATACTATTCCTTTTTACAGCTTCAGGAATATTTTGGGTTTATCTTATATTATGGGCAGTTTTACCAGAAGAACCATGTGCGAAAATTCAATAGTTTTGAAGCATTTTCTTCAGGTATTCTTTTCTTTTTTTTTATTTCCAAAAAAATCTTCTAATTTACTTGACTTTGGTCTTTGAATAACAGGAAAAATCTCACTCCAAGGTATTTTTTTTATGCTCATGCCATTTTTTTCCAAGTATTCTTGAACATTTTTTGGAAAATCAGGTGCAACCATTATGGCTCTAATATTCTTCCCTTCTGTATCTTTAAAATACTCCACATAACGTTTCAACTGATGAGCATCAGCTGGAGAGGCATTTCTTTTTTTGACTTCAACAATTACTTCCCTCCCTTTTGATCTCCCCTTAATGTCGACTGGTCCAACTTTTGTTTGAAATTCCGTTCTAACGACTTCAAATCCTTCTTCAATTAATTCAGGGTGTTTAACAAGATATTTGACTAGATCAGATTCATCACCATAAATTTCGATTTCTGTTTCATCTAAAGCGTGCCAAATCATAGAAGTGAATATGTGTTCAAACATGACTGTTAATGTTTCACCCGTTTTTTTTCTACGTGTAAACATTTCTAAAGCTGAATCTTTTTCTGAAAAATGAATGGGGCCAGCATCAGGTTTTTGCCAATTCAAGGGCTTTACACCTTCAGGTCCATGCATGATAATTGAGAGATCTTTCTTTATCACTAATAAACGATCTCCACTTTCTAATGTGGATTTTATTCTTCCATCAAAATAAGCTTTACATCTTCCAGCTATTATAATCATTTTGTCACTAACAGCTTTGTTTAACCTATCTATGAGATCATTAATAGGTGATAATGGAAGATTTTCAATATTACTGAGTTCCATCTGAATCACGCTTTGAAGTCAATGATTTAAGTTCCTTAATGAAAGTGAAAATACCTGAAATAAACAGAGCTAGAGCTAACGTAAAAACTATTCCCAATCCTATCCACCCGTAAACATCCAATTAACATCAGTCTCCGTTTTTTATACTTTTGAATGTTTATCGTTATCTCCTATTTAAAATTGTGCTGTCGGAGAAAAATCTCAAGTTACCTTTGTATTAAAAATACAAAAAACTATAAACACTAAAATATCTGGTTAAAATATATAATAAAACAAACAAGTGAGAATTATGGCTCTTATACCTGATATAATGTTGTACATTCAACTGGGAACCGTTGTGGTTTGTCTTCTTTATGCTTCAGTTGTTGATATAATCAAAAGAGAAGTTTCTGATATTCCTTGGATTATAATGGCTTTAGAAGGTTTGATAACTACAATTATGTTTCTGGTTTACTCTGAGAATAGGAAGTCAGAGTGGATAACAATTGCAATTAATCTAGGGTTAGGGATAATTATAGGTTTGACCTTATATTACACAGGGATAATGGGAGGAGCTGATGCAAAAGCTCTTATGGCACTCTCAATAAACACAGCAATCTATCCTTTTAACTTCGAATTGACAAGTTATAGTGTATATTCCTATTTACCTCCTATCTTTAACACGTTCTTCAATTGGTTACTTGTGATGATCATAATCTATCCAATACCTTTGTTAATCTACAATCTAATCCTTAAAATCAAAGGTACCAATTTGTTTGAAGAAGTGCATGCTAATATGGCAGATAAAATTCTTATGCTTATATCTGGGTATATCCTTCCTGTTGAAAAAGCTACAAAGAGAGTTGATGTAGTCTACTCAGAAATTTACGATGACAAAAACGAAAAATGGAAACTAAAACACTTCATGGCTGTACAAGAAATCGAGGAAGAAGAGGAGTTTAAAAAACAAATCGAAGAAAAAGTAGAAAAAACAGAGAAGAAAAAGATATGGGTTAAAGTATTACCACCAGGAATTCTTTTTCTTTTAATTGGATATATAATCAATATTTTAGTGGGTAACGTCTTCTTTGCGATATTGCTTCAATCCTAAAAAGGAAAATAATAAAGGAAATTTAAGAAAGCTTGTTGAACTCTGAATATGAGCTTTCTGAATAATCTTCCAAAACTTTGTCTATTTTTTTCTTGTAATTTCCAATTATGTAGTTTAAAACTTCATTATAGTCAACACTCAACCTGTAGCATCTTTTAAAAAAGGGCAATATACTTTTCAAATCTTTGTGGAGAATGCGGAAAGCTCTAGACAAAGCAATAAGATTGCTACCATAGGGTACAGCATCTTTTAATGCAAAGTTCTTTGATTGTAGAAAATCAATTACATATATTTTGTCGTTGTAAAGCATTAGGTTATGTTCGCTAAAATCTCCATGCACCCACTGGCTTTGAAACATGTTATGGAGAATTTCAATAACCTGTTCCAGAATTTCATCAGGAGAGATAAGGGAATCTTTCTTAATATCTCCTAATAAAGGAGCAGGACCATCAGCATCTCCAATAAGTTCCATTGAAAAACTATATGTCAACCTATTGTAAGGTTGAGGTACGGATAAACCGAGTTTGAACATATCTAACGTTTTGTAATATTCAAGTTTAGCAAATTGAGAAATCACTTCATAGGGTGATGAACGAAATGTCTTGTTAATTGTTTCACGATGGGTTGTTCTATGAATTTTGTAACTTTTTACAGCAACTAGACGATTTTCAAAATCTTTACCCCAGAAGACAAAAGCTTCTTTACCTTGCCCAATAACTTGATAAGCTTCTTTAATAAGCCCATTTTCAATTGCATCTTTAATTGCTATTGTAGGAGTAAGTTCACCAATCGCTTCTCCTGTTTCTCGATGATACCAATATTTCTCATTGAGCATTGCAACACCTACTAATAGATAAAGTGAAAATAATCTTTTTCTCAAATAATCTATGACTATGTAATGGGGAAGATAGAAAATGATTACAGTAATCTTCTCTAAAGAGCACATAATTTTCTTTTCCCTGAAGAACTAGTCTAGAACATTTTTTTAGTTGAAACAGTTTGTCATTCAGAGCATCAACTAACCCACATCTAAACGAAGTTCTAACATTTTCATCTTTTTCCGGATTTAGATTTTTTAATACTATTCGTAATTTTACTTTAATCACATTCCAACGGAAGGAATCAAAAAACAAATGAAATTGGATCTTTGTGAGAAAAGATAGATTCTGACTGAATCAATTGATAAGGTATAAGAAATGTTAGTGTTAACAATCAGTAGAACTGTTAAAAATCAACGTTATGTAAAGGTATCATAGCACAACCTAAATTTTTCCCAATAAATTCAATTGCATTAACATCGTTACCAATCATTTGTTCTATGACACCTCCTACAGTTCTATTTTACAATAAAGGTTGTTAATTATTTAAGATTAACTCTTTTAGTGAATAGTAATAAGGAATAAAAATTTGGTAGTCCCCAGGAGATTCGAACTCCTGTCCCGGGATTCAGAGTCCCAGATGTTTGACCACTACACTAGGGGACTAAATTTGTTACTATACTTCCTCATTATTCATGTGTTTTTTAATTTTTCTTTAAAACAGCGGAAAATAATATTTAATCTTCATAGATTACTCTTTGCATATAAAGCTCACAATCAGAGCAAACGAGAAAATCATATGATTCTTTATCAAGGTAGTAGATAGTAAATTTCATCGGTTTACCACACTTTCCACACTTAATATCTGATGGTTGTTCCTCTATAAACACCAACTTTGTGACATCAACTGTAGGTTTAACATATCGAGACATTACTACCACACTTTTTTTGAAAAAAACTATTTATATATTACAAAAGTTTTATAGTTTTATATAGGTTTCGAATGTTCTGCATTTAAAATTCAAAAGTATCTGACTTGAGCATAACAGATTTTTCAAATAATTTGCTAAATAAATTCGATTAAAGAGGTAAAAAAGGTTAGGAAAAAGGTTTTCCTAAAATAATTAACTACATATCATTAATATTAAGTAATGATATTGCGATTAAGTATATAATTAACGTTATTTTCTGTGTTAAGGCTACTGTCAGGAATGAAGTATCAATTGAAAAATGTTCTAGTAAATATATAGCTAAGAACAATATGCATGACAAGAAGACCAAAAATACAAAGACGATATCAACCCAGTAGTCTAGTTTCCTTCTATTAGGTTGAGGACGATGTTTTCTTATATAGCGAAGTGCTTGGCAAACGAAGTTTAATATTCCGAATGAAAGTAAAAATACAGCTGCTCCAATATAATGAAATTTACTTAATTGTGGGTGATCTCGCGGTATTGCAATGCTCGCAACACCAACAGCAATTGTTAGACTCAATATTGCTTTTATTATATTGTATCTCAATCTAAATTTAACAAAATAAATAATTGAAATAGTCAAAGCAATCACTCCGCTGACTCCAAAACCTATCATCATAATCATCGAAGAGGTGTTATTTGCTAATCCAGTATCACTCAATTCTCCCCCTAATGCACTTACTGTTTCTTGGAGAAATTCATAGGATTCAGGATATTGCCACCAAGCTATTGCGATCGTCAAAATGATTACTAATGCCATACACCAAAATAGAATACGGAGGATTATTTGAAACTTTAATCTATCTGTTGTTTTTTCCATAGCTTACTTATCAGATTATTTATTTATATTCTTTTCTGGATATTATGGTGTCTTTTTTTGATCTTCTTTAATAGTCTGAAACAAATTATTTATTCTTTACTTCTGCTTTATTCGCATCAAATAATTTGACATATTAAAGAGCAAAATATATATACATCTGTATTTTTATCCCACAAGAATGAGTGCAGAGAAATACAAACTGAAGTTTACTTTACCTGATATAGGGGAAGCTAGAGGAGAGTTAATACGAATTAAAGGACCACATCTCACTGAGAAAATCAATAGATCTTTACCCATCACATCTAGAGGTTTAAAGAGAGATGACATGTTTGTAATTCCTGTAAAAGTAATTTATGTTATTGAACGACCTACTCAAACAGGTAGGAGGGGAGATATCTTATTCTCCTCAACTTCCAAAGCTATTATAATTCTATTGAAAGAAAAACGCCTTGACTTCAAAGTAGCAAATTTAGGTTCCATCACAAAAAACATTAAAATCTTTGATCAGCCAACTGTCTCTTCTGGCGTAAGAATTGAGGAAATTAACGAATAGTTCATTTTCCAACTACTATATTTGATGACAAATAATGCTTACAAAAACTCTTATAAACAGTTCTCATGTCATTAAATCAATAACATGTAACGAGGAATCTTGATGAGTTTTCGTGAAACCCTTAGAGAAACTTTCAGTGCAATCAAAAAGGAATACAATAAAGTCGACTCTGTTGACAAAACTTTAGATATTATCTCTCTAACAGGGTTTGTATTATTCTTAATATCCCTTATCTCAGTTTTTATTGGAAAAGATTTTAATTCTCTAAATATTCCCTTAATTCTCTACCCTCTCGGAATAGGAGGAATCGCCACTGCCTTGAGGATGAAGAAAAGAGATAATCCGGAAGATGTTGGTTCATTATTCAAAGAATGGTTAATACTTGTAAGTTCAATAACAGCCATAATAATTGTTATAATAATTATTGCATTAATTCTTTATTTGAGCTAAAATCTTTTCTTTGTATCGTAGCAATTTTTTTATATTTCGAAACTAATAGATAAAGATAATGACCCAAGAAA
>BPTO01000205.1 GCA_023705985.1 Candidatus Heimdallarchaeota archaeon
TCAATCATCGTTTTCAGTGACTTTCACCTATCTTTACCAAAACCGCAAGAAAGAAGAAAATTCACATTCTTAATTCTCTTCAATCACTTTTATTCCCCCACTTATGTTAGAACTCATTTATAAGCAAGGAGAAAAACATGTATACAAACATACATACAGAATAATAAAAACTCAGTAGTGTTGAAATATGAAGTTCTTTTTTTTCTCTAAGCGCTTGTTCTAAATGTTTTTCAGTATTTGAACTAAAATAAGTGTTTTTAAACAAAGATTGTTTCTTAAATTTTTTATATATTCCTCTATCTTTTCAGAATCCTAGTTATTGTAATAACTAACTTACTAGCGGAGTGAATATAACCTGCACCCATTGCAAGGGCAATTTTCTTACCACGTAAAATATTTTCTGTGTGGTAAGATAATAGTCCATTTTTGGGGGCTTCTGTTGACAATTGTTAAATAAGATAAGATTTCTTTTTATTAGATATGGGAAGTGTAAAAATGGATAGAAACACAAAAAGAAAAAAAACTGTTGATCTGTCCTTAAAGAAGGAGAATTAAAGGGATATAGATAGTATGAACGATCAAGAATCCCCTAAAGAATTACGTGTGAAAATGGGACCTAAACTAAGAGAAATGATTCAAGAAATTAAAGAGGAGGTTCTACTGGAAAACTATTCAGAGATAGTTAGAACGTTAATTAAAGAAAAATGGGATAATCTACAAGAACAGAAAAGAGCTGTTGATCTTTCCTTAAAGAAGGACGATTGAAGGGAGATAAATATGCAAAAGAAGGAATTAATCAAAAAGCTAGAACAACTTAAAATTCCTGTAGATTCAATAATAACAGTGATATCCGTCAAATTTGAAGAAAAACTAAGAAGTTTTGAAGATATGACCAACAAACTAAATGAGAAACAGTTAATGGAGGTGTATTTATCGTATAAATATGCAGGGAAGGTAACAATTAACTTGTGTTATGTTTCAGGGCTCAAAGATGTACCTCTTTCGACAGCTATCCAGAAGATAGAGAATATATATAAGAAAATGATTAATAGTGGGGATGTTAAAAAATTAGTTTTACTCGAAACAGAAATAATAAAGAGATGTGGCTTCTTACATTTTAGGAATGATACTCCTACAGTGACTATTTTAAATGAAGAAAAAAACATCTTAGAGGAGTATATAATGCCAGATTTTATTACCATCGTTATAGCTGAGAAATCTCCTGTTGTACAAATAAGAACAACACACCCCAATAGTTTAAATCAAAGTTTTAAGATATTGGGATACTTTGCAACAGATAAACAATCTATGGACTTAAATTTTTCATTTCATTCTTTCAGGAGCAATTTGATGGCAATTTTCAAGAAAATTACAAGTATTAGTATGGAAAAGAGTCCTCAACCTCGGAGAGTTTCTCGAATACGTTTTTCAGATGAAGAAGACATTAGAAAAACAAAAGAATATAAAGAACAAAAAGAGGAAGGCGCTATAGAAACGTTCATTTATGCGCATTACCATGGTGAAGATGTGATAAGATTACAGATAAATTTCCAAAGTAATAAATTAATATTTTCTAGATTTACAAGCGAAGAGTTAATAAAGGAAATTCTTACTAAGATTATGGAGGTGGCTGAAGGTGCAAAATTGTTCAACGGAAAGCGAGTCTTACAAGACTTTCTTAGCAATTCTTAGAAATCAACTTACTCGAAAAAAAACAAGTATTCTCTATGAAAACTTACAAGAAATATGTACTTTTAAGCGAGAATTAATTGATAGGTTTATCATTGAGTTAATAAAAGAGGATTTTGTGAATCCAATTATAAGAGTTTATTGTCCTAATTGCGATGGTTTAGTTTCTGAATTGCAAAAATTACCTGATGATGATTTTTCAGAAAATTGTCCTAACTGCGGTTTACAGTTAAAGGGAGAAGAAAACACCCATCCATCAATTATCTTACAGTTTAATCAAGAAAATATCACTAAAATCCCATTTTTTCGCGGTCTCTCAGATCATTGAGTTTTGCTATAAAAAAGGACATATTCTTTCAAATGATTGTTTAGTGGATATTTATAATCAATTGGTGATGGTAAAAGATCACCATTTAAGGGGAAGATTATTCGAAAAATTCATCGCAATATGTTTGTTTAATATCGATGGTTTAAATGTGGAAGTCAAACCTGATAAGGACGTTTTTGTGCAGAATTATTCATGTAATAGTGCATTAGGGAAGATATTAGATGTGGCAGTTTGTGAATGTAAATTTCAAGAAGAAAATATTGCAGTTGATCATGTTAGGTCTCTCCATTCAAAAATGAAAAAATTCAAAATGATTACCCCTAAAGTAATGGGAATTATGTTTTCGAATTCTGATTTACAAGATGAAGCAGAAAAACTAAGATATACACACTCAATTATTTTCATTAAGAATTCAGAACTCATTAAAAAGTTTAAAACAGGAGGAACCATTGAAGATTTGCTGTTAAAGAGATTTCAAGAACTTTAGGTAATTTTATCACAAAGATAAATGATATATTGATTTAAATTTATAGGGGCAGAGCTAGTTTATTCATTTTCAGCTGCAGCATTTTTTTCAATTCTTCTATATTCTCATTCTCTTCTAAAAATTGCAGCATTTCAGCTATGATGTTCATCGCAATTATCTTCTCTTGGATGAGAATCAGTTTCATGTGTGATTCAGCGTGCACACCAGGTACTGGTTTTCAGTATTTAATATCAACAAATTTCGGTTTTGTCGCAAAAAGGTAAAAAAAGAAGAAGAAAATACCCAAACGACATATGTCACATAAAAAGGCTGTTTTATATCACATAAAACATACAAAAACATTCAAAAAAACGATGGTTGTATGCCACATAAAAAATTTAAAGAGAATCCCCTGCCGGGATTGCAATCCCAGCTAAAAAATCTCAAAATGGTTTTATTATATCATATTCTCCTAGTGGTGTGAAAAATACTGCACTCCAGCATCCATCCTCTAGTTCTTAAAAGAATACGAATGTTTGTGAAAGATCTTTAACTCTTTTTGGAATAATATACTTCTTTGTGTCCATTCTGAATCATATCCCCAAGCTTTACCTTTCTTTTTATTGAAAGTAACTTTCGAACTATGACTTTCAAATTTCCCATTCTTTTGTCTTTATATAAAAAGCAAAATATATTCTTCTTGCAATCATTAGTAGTGTCAGTATAAAGTGTAACAAAAGTAGAAGTAATCCAAATGATAGCACTAATAGTACTACTTCACTCATTTTGTCGTAAAACAATGTGAAAAATAGCCAATAAATTAATATTATTAATCCTATTATCAATTCATATATAGTGTTGTAAGTTGTATGAACTAAGAGTTTATTTTTCAGTTGGTTTTCTTCCCTTTTTCTTCCCAATAAGAGTATCAATGCATTAATCGAGAAACCAATGAAAATAGAAAATACTGCAATTAGAGTATTTAAAAAACTTAAAGATAATTGTATTTTGCATACAAATAACAAAATAGCTGAGATTCCAATTGGTAATAGAAAATAAATTACTAATATAACTAACCAGTGAGCATCATCTTTTAATGTTTCATAATGCTTTTTGATAGGAGTAACAATATTAATGATAGTTAGTAACCCCATTATTCTCTCCTCAAATAACTATTAGCATCATACTTCTTTAGAATTTGGTTTATATAATTGAGTGCTATTGGATGTGTTGATTCCATTGTTGGAAAACCATCTTTGATTTTTATTCTTTTTTCTTGTAATTCTTGTTGCTCTCTTAGTGATAACTTATCTAAATCTAATGTTGACTTAATACCATTAGTTTCAAAAACTATTTTAACATTCTCATACTGTTCATCTAAAATTTCCAGATAAGGAGATTTGAACTCTAAAGTCTCTTTCGTATCCTTAAACAACTTTTTTATCCATTCAGTTAACTGAATACTCTTGTTTCTCTTCACTTTAAAGGATCTTTCCTCTATAATATCCTTATAATTCCTTATCTCAAGTTTAGACGTTATCTCACGAGGAATCTGTTTCCTAATAAATCGCATCTCAAGAATTCGATCTGATTTTTCTAATTTATCAAGAAGTTCAGTACTTATCATTGGGGAGATATCTACAATAAGAGTCTTATCTCTTTTTTCCATCCATGTTCTTATATTTTGATGAAGAACTGTTTTAACACCTTTATTTTCTATTGTTTGTAGAAGGAGGAGACCCATATTTCTAATATTACCCAGAGGACTATAAAAGAAAAAATGGAAAGGATAATGCTCTGAATGAGATGGTAACCGATATTTTGGAATGATTTTCTTAGCATCAATATCATAAAAGTCAGTAGAAATACCATATTCCCCTGATTTAATGGTTCCATATATGAAACGCTTTTTGGAGTTGCTTTCAGCTATTTCAGTTGTGAATGTTCTCTTTTGGGATTTAAGATTGTAAACACTAGTTGCATGCTTGTTACAAAAAAAATCAAAGAATTCAAAGAAATCTATGATTCCCATTTCACTTTGAATTTCATCTAAAGGAAAAAAGCTTTTTGTTTTTAATTTTCTGATACGGACTGAATAAGGTATAAGCTTAAACTTTGCCAACAATAAAAACTCCACTATTTTGTAAAACGATCATCAGTTTTAAATAACCCACGTATAGTTTTCGGTTTCGCTTCATAATGGTAAAAAAGATTAAAGAAAATACCCAAATATTCACCAAATATTCCAGAAAGATAAATAGTTTCATTTCCTAAAGAATAATGATGAACTTTATACTTAAAATCCAAAAAGAAAAATGATTGAGCACATGCTCAACAAAATATAAATATGTTAATTTATGTAAAAAAAGATGGTAGACCAATTATGGACAGAAATAAATTTTTGAAATATCTTAATAGCACTAAAGCGATGGGGCATTTGTTGATTGCTAATTTAGCCTTGTTAAGTGCAAAAGATATAGATATTAGTGCATTCTTCGCTGATGGAACGTCTCAAAAACTCCCCCCAATTAAAATTACAGATTTATTACGTAAAATACAGAAGTTCGAGATATATTCTTTTGACACATCAATAAAATATTCTTTTGATTTAGAACCAGCTATCAAGCTAATAGAAGAAAGTAGAGACAAGAAACAATTTATTCATATGTTTTTTAATATGGCTTTACAAATTCCAATACTAAGAGCTTTCGAACTAATAAAATTCTATTGTAGGGAAACCAATCAAAAAAATAAATTCCAAAAGCAAGATTGGTATAAAGTAGCATATGCAATACGAAATTGCTTATCACATAATTTTAGAATTGAAGTTTATGGTAGTGATGTTAATGACTTACCGTTTACTTGGGGAAATATTGCAATTACAAGAGAAATGCTTGATAAACCAATAAGCTACGCGGATATTAAAATAGGTGATTTTGCAGATTTATTAACAGCGATGATAGCATCAGGAAAAGATTATGATTAATTTATTTCTTTGAGCATGTGCTCGAGTAGTTCTTCCAGCTGCTCGAAATAAGGTTCTTCATCCATTTTTATCAGTAGAAGTATACTATACTATTATTCAAAGTGATAGATTTCTAGTTTTTGTTTCATCCAGAGAAATTTCAATTTACTCCTTTGAAGTTGCCATCTGCTATTTAATTTGTTTATACCTTTGAACTCCTTTTCAAACCTATTATAGTACCCTTTATGATCATAGTAATATCCTTTGAGAACTAATCGACCCACTGCCCAATCTTTGCAGTCTAGAGGAATAAAGTAGTTGTAGGCGTGATTAGTATTACCATCAATAAGTAATGAGATAGTCCAATAAGGTTGTAGATCCTTGAATGTTTTTTGTGTATTGTCTAAGAATAATTCATTTGTTTTCAGTGTTAGGATCCCTCTTCTGTCTCCAGTATTTAGGAGAGTAAAATATATCCGATGTAACATATGTGGTTCTTTAAGTTTTTCATTTCTTTCGGGTGTTACTTCATCATAATCAGTGATTTTGAGATCAATAATAACAAATTCAGGACCTCTACTCTTTGTTCTATAATATGTGAATAAAAGAGCTCCAACTGTACCAAGAAGAGCTGTTATAGGACCAATAATGACTCCCCAATCTTGTGCTGTCCATACCATTTTTATCTATGAAATCATTCTATGCTATTATTTAAAGTGATAGATTTCTAGAGTGAGCGAAAAATAGTAAAAAAAGAAGA
>BPTO01000206.1 GCA_023705985.1 Candidatus Heimdallarchaeota archaeon
TTTGTACGCTCACACCCTCTGGAGGTGATTAGGAGGTTTTGGGACATGCTTTATATTGTGGTTTATAGTATATTTTGTTAATATGAACATTATTTGTTGATTATAATAAATAAAGACTGTTAATAAACCCACATTGGTGACACTTGAATAAGAGAGGTTACCGTCGTTCACTGAGTGTAGAAAAGTTGACTAATCTTGCCATACGAGCTCTTATGCAGTTTGAGGAGATGTGGTGCGAGAGCAAAAGTGAAAGATTTCTTCTTCCACTACTCTTCTTATTAGTGACCCTACCACCCTCTATCGCGTGCGGTGCTTTTTCAGAACACTTGTTGAAAGGGGTGTGAGAGTGTAAAAGGCTTATTGTGGAAGTACTAATAGAGACAAATAAGTTTATAAACTGTTTTTCGTTTTATATACAGTTTGATGAAGTGATTGGTATGATTAAAAAAACAAAATGTTACGGGATTTTATTATTTTATTTATTATTAGGAGGAATATTCATTACACAAATTAGTGCGATTTCATCAGGGAATTCTAGAATTTTTCACCATAATTACATTTCTGGTGATCCTATAAATTCATTAAATGGCTATCTTACCTGTAGCCCTGATATGTATCCTGATACACAAATTGAAACTTACCATTACATAGATATATTACAATACATGACTAATAGTGGGGATGGTGCAAGTTATGTTGTTATGGAGCTAGGAACACCTTATTTGTTGCATACCGAGTTGCAAGATCTAAATTTCGCATATTTTGCAAGCTTTAGTGCTCAAGGAGATATAATTAGAAGTGAAACTAGCAAAGAAGACGTATTTAGAACGGACTATTATGATAGTCCGGCTACCGTTGAAAGATGGAATAATCATGCAACACATGTTTGTGGCATCATACATCAAATTGCCCCTAATGCTAATTTAATATACCTTCAAATTGCGTCACAAGAAAATCAAAACTACCCCTTTGGAGAATCATATATCACTTACATTGATGATTCAGCTCAAGCTGCTTTTAATTGGACAGTTGATAATAAAGACACCTATAATATTCGTACAGTATCCTGTAGTTTTAGTTGGAACGATTTTAATTTTGATTATGAAACAAATGATCCTTTTCTAATTGAGGAAGGTTATGAGGATTACTTTCAAACTGATCTTGACAATTATTTATCTTATCGATATACTAATGGTTTAGAAAGAATTATCAATAATGGCATTACGCCTGTTTTTTGTACCGGAAATCAGATTCCTATTCATACCGCTAGTTATATATTAGATCTTTCTGAAAAGGTTAAAGGTCCAGCCAAACTAAATCCTGAAATACCTGGATTAATTTCCGTTGGTGCTGTAGCTCATTATACACCTGATGCAACGATTGGTGATATTGTGTATGAAGTTGGAAATCGGTGGTTTTATTCAACTTTTACACGAGATAGCTCTGATGAAATAGATGTAATGTCTTCTGGTGTAGGTGTGGCTTCCATACTCTCCTATAATGAATATGGTACAGCTGAAGGAACAAGTCAAGCTACACCTATTGTTGCTGGTGTAGTTTTGATGCTCTCTTTATTGGGTTTTGATCCTATTGAAATCGATAACTTAATTCGTGAATATGCCAAACCATTAGACATCGAACTAGATTTTGATACAGAGCAATATCGTGGACAAGGAGCTTTGGATTTAACAGGATATCTTTGTGGAGATTTTGATGGAGATTATGTCGAAAATTGGGCCGAACATTATTATGGTACTGATTTAAATAATCCTAATACTGATGGAGATACAGCTCTAGATCTTTATGGTAACCCAGTAGAATTAACTGATTATTTAGAGATTTATTGGTTCAGTTCTGACCCAACCGACCCAAATTGCAAACCTGCTGATTGGGATTCTGACGAAGATGGATTGAATGATTGGGACGAATATCTAGGAAGATACAATGAGGATTATAATTATGAATCTACAAATTGGTTCAGTGCAGATTCTGATGGTGATGGATTCACAGATTATGAAGAATGTATGGGATGGGGTCGATTTAATGAAGAAAGTGACCCTAACGATTTCACTAGTAATCCTTTAGGATTTCCGTTTGTTCCCTAAAGTAAACTTTCGTATTTAATTATCACCGATATTGGTGGAGTTATCAAATTGGGTAAGAATTAATCTTGGGAAATTAAGGGAAAAATTAGTTTTGTAGGAAATTGATATAAGTTCAAATGCGTAAATCAAATTGGAGTTTTTGTTAAAGATGTGATTAGCTTTTCGGAAGACTGATCTACTTTTTCCATGATTTTTTTGATGATGCGCGACAGTTCAAAGAATTAATCAAGCATATTTATTATTAACATTTCTCATGTTATGAAAGCATAACAAAACACTAAATTTGTAGTTATACATCAGCTATTAAACCAATCAACTGAAGGAATATTGGTGGAAGACATGATAGCTTTAGTCACTTCATTTGCAGGCAGATTACATAGACAACGGAGAGGAAAATAACAAAGAAGAAAAATAGCTGTTTTTTATGTAGTTTATATATTAATTCGAACATAACATTACTGAGTGAATAAATAATGTCTACTCAAGCACAGTCAACAACAAAAACACACCCTTCTCTCCCCCATGTGAAGGTGATGAGAAGCTACCAGTTGGCGTTTGAGCACTTGAGTAAGACAGAGAGAATAGAGATTAATCAACGGATAAAGAAGCTGGAAAAAGAGCAAAAAAAACTCTTAACACCAGCAATCGTGGAAAAAGCCTTGGAACTCTACCGTTCCAACCCTAAAGAAGCGTTCTTTACAAGAAAATTGTGTAAAGCGGTGGGTAAAAGTCCGAATATAGCTGAAAGCTCTTTCCACTGGTTATACATAGCTATTCAAGGAAAAGTGGATAAAGAGAAGAAAATACAGGGAATATTTAACTTCTGGCAGAAAAATCCTCAACAACTTCTAGAATGGGTGATATTTGGACGATCACCTTATACTGAACACAGTTTCCAGAAGTATTGGAAAGTGGGACGAAGGTTTGTTATTAACCTCTTAACTAGCACGAGACTACAGTCAGACTCTTACTGGAATAGGAAATTTGCGAAAAAGTACAGAACCACAAATATAAAGTTTAACCATATATTACCAACAGTAACACATAAAGAAGTTGTTGTAGCTATAGAAAACGCGTATAAATACAAAATGCATGAGTTTTCGTCAATTCCCAACCTTTCCTCTAACCAACAATCCTTTCTAGCTAAATTACAGTTATTAGTACAAGAGAAACAGCAAGTAGCGTCTTTTGTTACCTCATGGATTAATATCCCTCAAAAATCTCGTTGGAAAAGTCTCAAAAAGCTCGCTCAACAGATAACCGAATCTGTAGGGAAGAAAAACCGAAAACTCTTCTCAGCTGTAAGGTTGATAGTAGTTTTCGCACTCTTTGACCATCTAATGGAGAGTGTCCCTCAGTTAGTCCTTTCTACCCTACCAGAAGAGGTTGTCCCTCAACCATTTAAAAGAAAGAAAAAAGGAAAATTACCAATAAAATTGTTAATGAAAAAAGAGTATGTTATTACCCGTGAGGGTAATGCTAAAGTATTGACTGAAAAAGCGAAAAAACAAGGATGGACAGAGTTAGGTTTCCCTCAACGAGGAAAAAAGAAAACTAAATCCCGTGTACTTTTCCCCCCTAAAGTCTTGGAATATTTGCGTAATGGAACAAGTATTAAAATCTTACAGGTTAGCAGTGGTGAAGCACCCAGTTACAAACCTCGCATAGATGTGGTCTTAGAGGGAACACACGAATGTTTCCACTCAACTACACTCCTACACCAATATATGACTACCACTCCCTCAGGAAATATCCCCACTTTAGGTGTGGATATTAACCGATTGGGAAAGTTCATGGTAACATTTAACACTCCAGTTAAGCTCCCCCAGATTTGTTGAAACTGGCAGAACGTTATACCCACTTAACCGATAAAGTTCTCAAAGAACTCAATAGAGGATTAGCTAAAAAGCGTAGATCACGTGATTCTCACGGCTGTTGTAAACTCATTGGGGAATTAAATAGAGTCTATACTCGCAGAAGTAGGATTTTGCGTGAAATTCTTCGCCTTTTACCCTTCTTTCTCGCAGCAGTGATAGTTAAACACCACAGTCGTATCTTGAAGATCGAGGAATTGAATGTCGACCCCACAGGTACGAAGGGAGCATTAGCTAAAGCTATATATAACATGCCTGATAACGCTTTCATCTATGAAAAAGCTGTCTGGCTAGCTTCTTCAGAACTAGGTTACAACGTTCTTCTAGAACAAGTTAATCCCTTCAATACCAGTCAACTCCATAACGTTTGTGGAGGTGCACTTGATCGCAAGCTAGGTCATTACGATTATGCTTATTGCAAAGCCTGTGGACTGAAAGTCAATACTCATTTCAATGCAGCTTTAAACATCTCTTTAAAACAAGGTAGACCTTTATCTTCACGTTCCTTCCCTCCCCTCAACGCACGCGAGGGGAATCATTCAAACGACGGTTAGAAAGCCTTTGGCAATTTTAACCAAGTTTCATAACGTGCGTTTTTCTAGCTGTAGAATAGGAGTCTCAACCAATTTGTTTTTAAAGGATAATTCGATTATTTTTAATAGTGTAAAATTAAAAAGACAGCCGACTTTAAACGAAGAGAACGCAAAATTGTTTCCATCCTGGGGAATAAAAAAATTAAATTAATTAGTGATAGCTATGAATAAAGATTCTTCTGATTCTGTTAAAGAGAAAGATTCCTATGGTGTTGAAACTATTAGAGCATTGGATGGTACTGAAGGAATAAGATTACGACCAGCTATGTATATAGGAACAACAGGTGAAGATGGATTACACCATCTCATCTGGGAAGTAATTGATAATTCTGTAGATGAATATATGGCAGGTGAATGCAATAACATTCAAATTGTAATTCATAGAGAGGGCGGAATTTCAATCCTTGATGATGGTCGAGGAATACCTGTAGGTACTCACCCTAAATATAACCAAAACACATTAGAAGTTATATTAACTAAAATTCACTCTGGAGGGAAATTTGACAAAACCGCTTACAAAGTTTCAGGAGGTTTACACGGCATAGGTTTGGCTTGTGTAAATGCATTATCCAATAAGTTTGTTGTAAAAGTATACAGAAACAATAGAGAATATGTTCAAGAGTATTCAAAAGGTAAAAAAATAACTGAAGTAATTGAGAAAGAACAACATGGAATGGAAATAGAAGGAACATACATTTATTTTGCGCCAGATAATGAAGTTTTTCCTATTACCGATTTTGACTTTGATGTCGTATCGCGCAGAATAAAAGAAATGGCTTATTTAAATAAAGGATTACGTTTCACACTAGTGGATGAAAGAATAGAGGAACCAACGCGTGTAGAATACATTTTCGAAGGAGGGATAAAACAATTTGTAAAAGATTTGGTAGGTGGAAAAAAAGTAATTTTTGATTCTGCTGATAATCTTTTCCACACTGAACAAAACATAAAGGGTACCATAGTTGAAATTAGCCTTCTTTATACTGATGGTTACAATGATGTAATCATGGGTTTTGTTAATGGAATATACAATTCTGAAGGAGGTACTCATGTTACAGGCTTCAAAGCAGGGTTGACCAGAGCTATAAACGATTATGCTAGAACAAAGAACCTGATGTCTTCAAAAGAGGATAATTTACGGGGAGAAGATGTTAGAGAAGGTTTAATATGTATAATAAGCATAAAACACCCAGATCCACAATTTGAAGGTCAAACAAAAACAAAATTAGGTAACAGTGAAGTTGAAAGTACTGTTCAAAAAGTAATGAATGATAAATTCAAAGAATATCTTGGAATAAACACTAAAATAGCTCGACAAATATATGAAAAAGCTACAGAAGCGCTAAGAGCTCGAATAGCTGCAAGAAAAGCACGCGAATTAATAAGATTAAAAGATAAGAGAGTAGGTCTTCCCGGAAGACTAATAGAAAGTCGAGAAAAGGATCCTGCTAAAAGAGAATTATTCTTAGTTGAGGGATTATCAGCTGGGGGAACGGCAATTAAGGCGAGAGACAGCCAATTTCAGGAAATCTTGTTTTTAAGAGGGAAAGTGCTTAATGTGT